>CAMEOC010000012.1 GCA_945929285.1 uncultured Mucispirillum sp. | reverse complement strand
CCATGACGCAGCACACCAATATATGTAGATTCATTAAGGGTTGTTTTTAAATTATTTAAAACCTGATTTGAAATATCAATTAAGTTTAATTTATTAATATAAGCCTGTGATATTTGAAAGGTTTTAACCCCTAGACGAAAGTTGCCTGTATATTTATTATGCTCCACATAACCAAACCTTTCTAAATTTGCTAAAAGCTTATTAACATTACTTTTTGTAAGCTCTAAAGTAGAAACTATTTCACTCATGGAAAGTTCATGTTCGCAGTTGCCTAAAAGCTCTAAAATATCTATGGCATTACTAACTGCCTGAACAGCATATTCAGATTTTTCACGCTTTACTTTACCTTTTTCTACTCGCATATAACCTCCCAAAAAAATATTAATTTTAAAACAATATTTTATGATTATATCATATTATTTTTATACTTATTTTGTCAAGAGCAAATCAATAAAAATTATTAAAATAAGAATATCTTATTTATTTAATGGTATTATGAAAAAATATTGATATTTTTATAATTCGTTGGTATATTAAAGCCTATAAAAATCGTGCAAAAATATGAGGTTTGAATTATGGATGCTAATGTGTATTATTCTAGTATGGTTTGTAATATGAATCAGTCGCCCCTTAATAAGATTAAAAAACTTATTAATAAATGCGGTGCTGCAAATATATACGGTAAAAATGATATTACTGCTGTAAAACTTCACTTTGGGGAATACGGCAATACTGCTTTTTTACGCCCAATTTATCTTCGCCCTATATTAGAAACATTAAACAGGATTGGTGCAAAACCATTTTTAACTGATACAAATACTTTATATGTGGGTATGAGAACAAACTCTGTGGACCATCTTCATAATGCAAACCTTAACGGCTTTGGTTATTCTACACTGCAAACTCCAATAATAATTGCAGACGGCTTAAAAGGTGAGCTTTATACTCCCCTTGCTGTGCCTAATGGGCAGATATATAAAGATGCAAAAATAGCAGCAGCTATTGCCAGTGCAGATAAATTGTTTGTAATAAGCCACTTTAAAGGCCATGAAATGACAGGCTTTGGTGGTGCTATGAAAAACCTTGCTATGGGTTGTGCCAGCCGTGCAGGTAAAAATGAAATGCACTCAAGCGTTCGCCCTGTGGTAAACCCACACTTATGCACTGCCTGTGGCAGATGTAAAATGGCTTGCGATGCAGGTGCTATTACCATTTCAAAACATGCTACAATTGGAGATAAATGTGTAGGTTGTGCTATGTGTATTTCTGCATGCCCAGAACATGCTATAAGCACAGATTTTAATGTGGCTTGTGATACTTTGCAGCAAAAAATAGTAGAGTATGCAGCAGCAGTTCATAACCATTTTAAAGAAGTGGTATATGTAAATGTGCTTACTTCTATTGTGCCAGCCTGCGACTGCCACGGTGGAAACGATGCTCCACTTATTCACGATTTAGGCTTTATGGCTTCCACAGACCCTGTGGCTGTTGATAAAGCAAGTTATGATTTAGTATGCAAAACAGCTGGAAAAGATGTATTTCAAGAAAGCTGGCCTCATCTAAACCCACAAGATAGCTTTGCCCATGCTAAAAAAATAGGTTTTGGTAGTGTGGAATATAAACTAGAAACCATAAAATAGATTAGATTATACTTTTTATAAAAAATAAAGCCTAGTATAAAATACTAGGCTTTTTTTATGGTTATTAAATATTAATTACATTTTATTGGCAAGCTGTTCTGAAAGCCTGTTGTTTTCCTGAAGCATTTCATTAATTTGTTTTGTGGAAGCTGCTGTTTTTTCAGCTAACTTTCTCACTTCATCTGCAACCACTGCAAAGCCCCTGCCATGCTCCCCTGCACGAGCTGCCTCAATAGCTGCATTTAATGCCAGCAGGTTTGTTTGGTTTGCAATATCATCAATAACTTTAATAATACTTGTAATATCATTTAAGTTTTTACTGGCAAGTTCTGCCTGAGACTGCTCTATTTCCCGTATCCTTGCTTGAGTTTTTAAAGATTCAATATTACTTAAAACACCTATAATACGCAGTGGGTTTCCTTCTGCATCACTTTGGCGTTTGCACTGCAGGCGAAACCATTCATACGAGCTGTTTTCCCCTACTTTCATTCTTATTTCCATATCAAAATAATGCTGTAAATCTTTACTATTTAAAAGGTCATCAAAGGCTTTTTCCACTGCATCAACATCATCTCTATGGATAACACCTAGTAGTGTTTTTACATTATTTTCTAATGTATCATTGGCATTATAGCCTAAAAGCTCTTTAAAACGCATAGACCACCAAAACCTATTTTGACTGTCTTTAATATTGCGGGATTTTTCATAAAGACGGGCACTCCAAACGCCATCGCTTACCATATCTTGAGAGTAATCAAAACGAACCATGGTTTTTTCAAGCTCAACTTTATTTTTTACATCATCATCAATATCTGTTAAAGAACCACCTATCATTAATGGGTTGCCGTATTCATCTCTTTTAACTGTGCCTGTTACTTTATACCATTTATATTCGCCACTTTTTAATTTTAAACGGCATGTTACATCGTATGGGGTTTTACCTGTTTTATCTGCTAAAGATGCACCAAAGGCTGCAAAAATAGCATCATGGTCTGAAGGGTGCAGCTTTAATGACCAGCTACCAAGCACATTTGGAAAATCTTTTGTATTTTCATAGCCTAGCATTCTGCGAAATTTATCAGACCACATAAATGGAGTATCTATATTTACATTGCCATCTTTTGGGTAGTGCATATACCATAAACCATCGTTAGATGATTCCACCATTAAAGTCTGCTCTTCTAAATGCATGCACTGTTCCTGCATTTCTGCTTTCATTTCTGCTTGTATGCTTTCTATCTGCTCATGGCTTATGCCTGTGTTTTTGCTCTCAAATTCTTGTAATATACTTGAAAGTAAGGTAGGTATTTCTGAATATTTACCAAGGAAAAGTTGTTTGTTTTTTTCTACTGCATCAGGTGTGCCAGACTTTTTTACTTCTTTTAAGATGTTTATAATATCATCTAGAATTTTTTCTTTATAAGCACCACTACCAAACATAGGCCCCCCATATAATATATTATTTAAGATAAATAAGATGTGTAATGTACTAGATTACATGCTAAATTTAACAATGTCAATAAATTTTTTAATAAAATATAACATTGTTATTTATTATTAGAATTTTCCTGTATAATAAACTGGTAAACTTTTTCTGCAAGTTCTTTGGAAAGCCTGCCCTGTTCCTTAATAATATCTACCGATAAGTCTTTTCGGCTGTGGATATCTGGTATGGCTGTCAAAAGCTGTTTTAATCTTTTTTCACCCATTCCTTCAATTTGTAAAAGTGGTGATTTTGTTATATTTTTTAAAGCCAGGCTTCTAGAATAAGTTATGGCAAACCTGTGGCTTTCATCTCGCAAGTGCTGTATAAAGTGAAGTAATGGGTCGTTTTTCCTAAATATTACAGGGTTTTTCCTATTTGGCAGGTGTATTTGTTCTATGGTATTTTCAAACTCATGTTTTTGTGGGCGAAGAGACCTGCTTTTACTAATGGATATAAAAGGGGCTGTTATACCTGAAAGTTCTGCTGCTTTTAATGCAGAATTTAGCTGACCTATACCGCCATCTATTATATATAAATCTGCCTGTTCTTCACTGCCTTCTGCTATATTTTCACCTTTTCTTGAAAACAGCTCACACATGGACTGAAAATCATCATTTCCTGCTGTTTTTATTTTATATTTTCTATAATATTGTTTTGCAAGCTCGCCATTAACTGCTGCCACAGATACACCTACTGTATGATTGCCACCTAAATGGGAAATATCTACACACTCTACTCTTGCTACTTTTTCCATTCCTATAAGCTCTGCCAAAGCCTTTGAAACATCTTTTCGCTCCCCTACTTTTTTAAGGTATTCTTCTGTCTGCAGTTCTGCATTGTTTTTTGCTAAATCTATTAAGCCTTGAATACCACGCTTTCTTATATGCACCTTTTTTCCTGCCATGGCATTTAATGCTTCCTCAATGGTTTCATCATATTCATCACCTGCAAGAGCAATATATTCAGGAAACTGCCTTGTGTTTGAATAAAACTGCATAATAAACCGTTCTAAAAGCTCATCTTCACTATTATCAAAAAAGTGGGTGGAAACACCTATCATTTTACCACTTCGCACAAATATCTGGGTTATACCTGTAACACCTGTTATATTATGCTTATAAAAAACATCTATATTTCTTTCATCTGATATATTAGATACTGACTGTTTTGAAAAAAGTTTATCTAAAGATAATATTCTATCTCTAATTTTGCCTGCTTCTTCAAAAGCTAAGCTGGAAGCATAGGCTTTCATCTGCTTTGTTAATATATCTTTTACTTCTTCAATATTGCCTTTAAAAAACTCTTTTATAGACCTTACAGTTTTCATATAGTCTTCATGGCTTATTAAGTTTTCGCAAGGGGCAGGGCATTTTTTTATCTGGTATTTTAAGCAGATTTTGCCTTCTTTTAGCCTGTATGTAGAGCATGTTCTTAAAGGAAAAGTATTTAAAAGCATTTCTATTATATGCTTTAAATCCCCCACATTTACAAAAGGACCAAAATATATGGCATCTTCATCCTGAGTCTGCCTAGTAAATATTAGGCGAGGGTATTCTTCTGATGTTAATTTTACATAAGGGTAGCCTTTGGAATCCTTTAGTAAAATATTATACTTAGGCATTTCCGTTTTTATAAGGTTTGCTTCTAATAAAAAGGCTTCCACTTCGTTTTCTGTAATAATGGTTTTCACACTGGCTGCATGGGTTAACATTTTTTCTGTTTTTATGGTTTTTACCCCTGCATTAAAGTAAGATGAAAGCCGGCTACGCAGATTTTTTGCCTTACCCACATATATTACCCTGCCCTTTATATCCATAAACATATAAACACCAGGTTTTTGAGATATGTCTGATAAGTTTATTTGAAAACTAGGCCTACCCAAAAAAATTAACTCCTGTAATCTGCATTTATTTTAATATAGTCTTGAGTTAAATCACATGTGTAAAATTTTGTGCTACAATTTCCTGCATGTAAATCTATGGTTATGCTGTACTGCAGTTCTTTCATTATTTCATAGGCTTTATCTTCTAAGGCATAGTCTATAATTGTGCCTTTTTCCACATAGTGCAGGTCATTAAAATAAATATCTGTTAAAGATGGGTCAAATTTAGCACCACTTGCCCCAGCAGAAGCCATTAGCCTGCCCCAGTTTGGGTCGCAGCCTGTAAACATGGTTTTTACAAGAGGTGAGTTTGCTATTTTTGAGGCACATAGTTTTGCTTCTTCCATGGTGGCAGCATTTTTTACTTCAATGGTTATCATTCTGCTTGCCCCTTCACCATCTAGTGCTATTTGTTTTGCCAGATAGTCCATTAATGAAAAAAGCCCTTCTTTAAATTCTTCGTAATTTTCTTCTGTAACAATTGCTCCACTCATGCCGTTTGCAAGCACTATTATAGAATCGTTTGTGCTCATATCACCATCTACTGTTATCCTGTTAAAAGTAATCTCGGCACATTCTTTTAATACCTTTTGTAAAAGGTGCTGTTCTATCATAGCATCGGTTGTAATAAATGTAAGCATGGTGGGAAGGCTTGGGGCTATCATACCGGCACCTTTTGTGCAGCCACCTATGGTTATAAGCCCGCTTTTTGTTTCCACACATATGGCAGTTTCTTTTACTGTTGTATCTGTTGTCATTATAGATTTGGCAAAATCTAAGCCTTTATCATCTGCTAAACCGTCTATTAAAACTTCCCTAATACCTTTTATTTTCTCCACAGGTAAAGGCATGCCTATTACACCAGTGGAGGCAATTAATATATTTTCTGGTTTTATATCTAAGCCATCAGCAAAATATTCTGCAATTTGATGACATGCTTTAAGCCCTGCTTCACCAGTGCAGGCATTGGCATTGCCAGAGTTTGCAAGCACAGCTAATACATCGCCACCTTTATTTAATATTTCCATATCATATAATACA
The DNA here is from genome assembly GCA_945929285.1 of uncultured Mucispirillum sp. GTDB lineage: Bacteria > Chrysiogenota > Deferribacteres > Deferribacterales > Mucispirillaceae > Mucispirillum. The sequence goes on along the minus strand of CAMEOC010000012.1, from coordinate 4,805 downwards.
GGTGCTGCTTTTACCACATTTGATGTAAATACACCTGCATATACACAAGGGGTATCACTAAATATTAACCCGCAGTCATCTCTTTCTAAATTTTTACCTTTAATATCACCATTAGCAGCAGAAGCCCTAAACCCTGTTGGTGTTGTAACTCCACCATAACTTACTTTTCCTATCATTTTATCTCTCCAGTAATTACTTATATAAGCCCAGTTTTTTCATCAATATTTTTCCATATATTATAGCACTGCACAGCCTGAGCTGATGCTCCTTTTAAAAGGTTATCAATGGCTGTTACAATTATGGCAGTATCATCTTTTTTAAATACTGCAATATCTATAAAATTAGTGTGTGCCACATACCTTATAGCAGGTATATCTTCACGAATACGCACAAAAAATCTCCCCTTATATTTTGATTTTATGGCATTTTCTATTTCATTTTTATCTTTATTTGTTTTTATATAAATGGTAGATAATATACCACGGTTTACAGGCAGTAAATGGGGGGTAAATATTACATGGGTATTACCTTTTGCCCGTGAAAGTATATGGTCTATTTCTGCATTATGGCGGTGGGAAAATATGCCGTAAGGCTTTAAATCTTCATTGGCTTCGCAATATATATTTGTAAGTGTTGGTTTTCTGCCGGCACCGCTTACACCAGATTTGCTGTCTGCTATTATAAATTTATTATCATCTATTATATTGTTTTCTAAAAGTGGGTATAATGGTGTAATAATTGATGTTGGGTAACAGCCTGCACCTGCTATTAACGATGTTTTTTTTATCTGCTCTGTAAATATTTCTGCCTGGCCGTAAACTGCCTTTTCTAGTAAATCATAAGCTGTGTGTTCTGTATTGTAAGTTGATTCGTATAAGGCTTTATCATTTATGCGAAAATCTGCACTTAAATCTATTACAAGCTTACCTTTTTTATATAATATGCTGACTGTTTCCATGGCTGCTTTATGGGGCAGGCATAAGAAAAATACATCACAATTTTGGCTTAAAGCTTCTATATCATTTTCTTCAAGCACCATATCACACAAGCCTTTTAAGGCAGGGTATACTTCTGAAAATTTTTTACCTGCATAGCTTTCTGATGTAATAGCTGTTAGCTCTAAATCATCATGCTTTAGCATTATTTTTACAAGCTCCACACCTGTATAACCTGTTGCACCAATAATAGCAGCTTTCATATTTGCTCCTTTTATAAAAATATATAAAATAACTTATATAATTTATTTTTGTAAAAATAAATAGAAATATTGCATAAACTCATATATATTATAAAAAAAATGAGTGGTAAACTATGAAAATAACAGTATATATTCAACCTAGTGCAAAAAAGGCAGGCTATGCAGGGCTTTATAATAATATGCCTAAAATAAAAATAACAGCACCACCTGTTGATGGTGCTGCCAATAGCGAAATTATAAAAATATTTGCAAGACTTTTAAATATTCCAAAATCTCAAATAGAAATATCTGCAGGGCTTACTTCAAGAACTAAAACATTAAGCATAAATGCAGATATTACTGATGAAGAAGTTATGAAAAAAATAGAAAACTTCTAGCGTTCTATTTGCCCCTGGTATCTGCCAATGCCGCCCATATCTACCACATGTTCATAGCCTTGGTTTTTAAGCGCCCTAACAGCAGAAGCACTTCTTGCACCACTTAAGCAGTAAACATATAAGTGTGTAGCTTTATTGTATTTAGAAAAGGCTTTTTCTATTTCATCTACTGGTATATTTACACTTTTTGGTATGTGGCCGCCCCTGTATTCTGAAACAGTGCGAACATCTAAAATAACACTGCCCTTATCTTCGCAGGCTTTTGCATACTCTGCATTAATATCTTTTGGTATAAACATATCAAAAAAACCCATGGCTTCCTCCTTAAAATGTAAGGAGTAATATTATAGAATAAAAAACAAAAATCAAGGCTTTTTTACCAAATACCTATAAAACATCAATATTTATTGACATTTTAAATAATTATTATATATTTAGTGTTGTATAGGTATGTTTTTGGTATTACAACAAGTAAGCCAAGGTGATTATATAATATCCCCTTGGCTTTTTTTGTAATATGTAAGCTTGGGAGCGAGGGCTTATATTAAAAACAGCTTATATATCGGTATATGGCTTAGATGGATTTTTGCCTTAAAAGCATGGAAGCAGGCTAATAGCTTTTATAAGCATAATATATCTCAACGGAGTCCTGTGGTAGTTATTAAAATTAGGTGAACAACGCCGGTCTATATTAGCAAAATACCGATGGTTTTTTAGGGGAAAACCCAAAAAGTAACTATCATCTATGATTAATAGGTGATTTATGCAGGGAAGCATAAAAATGTGCGAATCAAGTCTAGTATCATAAGGAACAATTTGCATAACTAAATAAGCTTTTTAGCTTATATTATAAGGTGGCAAAGATGATTAATATAATGAGCGGAACAACCGCAGTTAAGTTAACACCCAGTAATGTTGCTGCAAAAAGTGCAAAAGGTGCAAACACCAATGCAAATGTGAAAAATAAAGCTGAAAGTGGCAGTGAAAATATAAATACTCCACAAAATAACGGCAAAGCAGTAAATATGCAGGTTCAAAATACACAAAACAACCAGCAAAATAATACTGCAAACTCCACATTTTCGCAGGTGGCAGAAGCTAACACTAAAAGTGTTGATTATAGTAAAGACGCAATAGCTGCACTACAAAAAGCAATACGCAAGGAACATCTTCAAAGAAATTATTACATTGATGAAGCTACAAATGTACCAGTATTGCAGATAGTCAACAAAGAAACAGACAGAGTTATTGGGCAGTATCCAGCAGATATGTACTTAAACTTAATTATGAAAGTAAGGGAAAACCAAAAATCTATGGTAGAGCAAAATTTACAAGTAGAAAATCAACCAGTGCAGCAAAGCACGGTGGATAAAATGCTTTTTGCTAACCAAAAATCTTAAAAATACTTGCTCTAAAAAAGGGGGTGGAAACACCTCCTTTATAAACTTTTATTTTTTATTCTGACCCAGCCACTTTTTCTTTTTCCTCCCTACTCAGTCGGGAAAAAGTGTCCTCGCAAAAAACGCTCGCCTTGGAATAAAAAAATCTCCGTTTAGTCGCAGTAAATGCTCCTGCACTTAATAAGGAATACTTGACATAAAATTATATTAAATATAAATTAGCTTATAAATATAAATTAGGAATATTAAAATGTATGATGAAAAGAAAATGCTTCAAGTAGTTTCCTATTTATTATCTTTAAATAATAATAGTATGGATAAACTTAAATTAATAAAAGAATTATATCTTATTGATAGAATGTCCATAGATGAAGATAATTCTTCCATATCAGGTGATGAGTTTTTTAGTCTGAAATTTGGACCTGTACTTTCTATGACATTAAATATTATTAATGATATACCAAATAATAACAGCTGGGCAGATTATATAAAAGTAGATGGAAAGACTATTTCATTAATAAAAGAGTTTAATGATGGCAGGTTAAGTAAAAGAGATAAATACTTTATTGAAACCATATCAGAAAAATATAAAAACTACACTACTTCTCAAATAGTTGAATACACCCATACTCTACCTGAATGGAAAGCACCAAGAGAAAGTAATATAAAAATAAGATTTGCTGATATAATGAAAGCCCTAGGAAAATCTGATGAAGAAATAAATTTAGCAAAAAATGAGTATGAAAGCCTTTCAAACTTATATTCTTCACTTGGTCTAAAATGAATATTAAAGGAACATGCTATTTTTCAAAACTCCATAGCGAACATATAATTGTAATTATTTCTGATAAAAATGAACATAATCAGGTATTACTAATACCCCTATGCTCTATTAAGTTTATAGAAAATGGAAAACATGAGTATAATAACAAACAATGTATGCCTTATGATAGTGCATGCACACTTAATACTGGCGATATTATTTCTGAAAAAGGAGTAAATGTTATAACTAAACCAACATATGCTTTATATAAGCGAGCAGAAGAAATTGATATTAATACTTTAAATTTATCCCAATTAAATGGAATACTTGAATATAGATGTAAAGTTGACAATAACATATTAGAACAATTACAAAATGGTGCAAAACTTTCACATAATCTGCAAGGAAGGCGTTATAAATATTTTGATTTATTCTAAAATAAATAAAATACAATTTCAAATAAATACTATAAATTATCCATAAAAAAAGGGCTTAGGCTGGAGGACCTAAACCCTTTTTTTTCGTGTATTGGCACTACACTTTTTATTTGGAATATATGCTTGGCAGTGGAGAGTTGCCTTACATATATCTTTGGATTTTGTAAGTCACCTTTTATTTAAGATATTTTGCAAAAGCCAAAGGTTTTTTATACTCCCCCTTTTTCAAGGGGGAGTTTTTTATTAACCTTGTAATAATTGTGATGCATAGCTTGGGATTTGGTTAGCTTGTGCAAGCATTGCAGTTGCAGACTGTAATAATACTTGCTGTGCTGCTAAATCGCTGGAAGCTTGTGCTATATCTAAATCTCTTATACGGCTTTCAGCTGATACCATGTTTTCCCTAGTGGTATTTAAGTTGTTAATGGTATATTCAAGCCTGTTCATTTGAGCACCTGATGTTGCCCTTGCTGCTGAAATTTGTTCTAATGCCATATCTATCTTAGATAAAGCTTTTTGTGCATCATTAAATGTTGCTATATTTATACCATCTATACCCATACCTACTGTATCTAACCTGCCTATGGATATATCTATAACCTGCCCTTCGTTTGCACCTACTGCTGCTTT
>CAMEOC010000011.1 GCA_945929285.1 uncultured Mucispirillum sp. | reverse complement strand
CTACCTGCTCAATACATGAGTGCAGGTTTGTATTGCTGATTTCATCTAAAATATCACTGCCTAGTTTATCTTTACCTACTGCACTAATAACATAGCCTTCTGCCCCAAGGTTTGAAGCATGATAAACCACATTGGCAGGTGCACCGCCTATTCTATTGCCTGTTGGCAGCCTGTCCCACAAAAGCTCGCCTATACCTACTATTAAAGGATGTGTACCCATTATCTACTCCATATATTACTAAAATATATGTTACACTCCTTTATATATTTTAGCAACCATTTTCCTTTATTTTAGGGTTATTTTTCCTATCGGCTTTATTTTACAAATTATTTAGTAAAAATATAGATTTTATTCCATTATTGTAGTAATATATTTTGGGGAGAGATGTATGGTTTTAAATTTTATACTTATATATTTATATATTTTCTTTATTTTATCTTTTATTATGTATTTTGCATACTCTATGATAATAGTGCCTGAAGCTGTAAAATTATCCAGCAGTATAAAAAATAAATTTGAAAGCATTATATCAGACTATGCCTTATTAATGGTGTTACTTTTAATATTTTTGCTAATTAATAACTCATTTTTCCACATAAACCACATGCTTATTATATTAATAGAATATATTATTGGCTTATCCTGTGGCGTATTTTTAGCAAGCTTTATATCAAATAAACTGGTAAACCATTATAAAATGATGCCAAAATCTAAAATAATATCATACATTTTATTATTTTTATTGATTTTTTCGTTATATACTGCTGTATTTTTAACCCCTAGTAACAGCTAAATATGGTTTTTAAAGCTTTCGGCGTTTTCTTCTAATGCTTGACGAATAAGGTTTTCTTTTTCTTCATCTTTTGCCATGGCTATATCCTGCACATAGTTTATATGCTCTATAATATATTCTGTTGCCTCTTTATTTTTAGAAATATCTAAGCATATCTGGTTTAATGAAGAAATAAGAGAAATTTCAGAATCAAACTTACTGCCCTTAAAAAACAGGTATGTAATAAGATTCATAGTAAAAATATAAGTGTATAAATATGGCATAAAAGCATATATTTCTTCTTTTTTATATTTTTGGCTGCATAGCATTTCCAAGGCTTTTTCATATTCTTCTGGCAGTATTAATGTTTTCCATTTTTCTTCTATTTCATTTAAAGCATTTAATACATCTTCATCTGTATTATACTCTTTTAAATACATTTTTTCTAAATCTGGAATAATTATGCTGTTTAAAGTATTTTCCAATTCTTCTGTTAATATGTTTTGTGCCATTTTCCCACCTTTTATTATAAAAAAACCTACCATAAACTTAATTATTTATGGCAGGCTTTATATGTTATTTATTCATTAATTTATAACTGTGTATAAGCAATACAGACAGATATTACATCATACCCATGCCACCCATACCACCCATACCGCCCATATCTGGAGCCATAGGTGCAGCTTTCTCTTTAATTTCTGTAATAACTGCTTCTGTTGTGATCATAAGCCCTGCTACTGATGCTGCATTTTGTAAAGCAGAACGAGTTACTTTAGTAGGGTCTATAACACCTGCTGCCATCATATCTTCATAGTTTTCAGAATATGCGTTAAAGCCGTAGTTTACATTTTTGCTTGTTTTAATTTTATTTACAATTACGCTGGATTCTAAACCTGCATTTTCTACAATCTGGCGTAAAGGATATTCTAATGCACGAGAAATAATATTTACACCAACTTGCTGTTCAGTTGAAACTTTTAAGTTTTTAAGAGCAGCAGAACATCTAACAAGAGCTACACCGCCCCCAGGAACAATACCTTCTTCCACTGCTGCTTTAGTAGCTGCAAGTGCATCTTCCACTCTGTGTTTTTTCTCTTTCATTTCTGTTTCTGTTGCAGCACCAACTTTAATAACTGCCACACCGCCGATTAATTTTGCAAGGCGTTCTTGAAGTTTTTCCCTGTCATAATCACTTGTAGTATCTTCAATTTGTTTTCTGATTTGGCCTACTCTTGCTTTAATATCTTCAGTATTGCCAGCACCTTCAACAATTGTAGTGTTATCTTTATCAATAACAACTTTTTTTGCTCTACCTAAATCTTCAAGTTCCACATTGTCTATTTTAATGCCTAAATCATCAGTGATAACTTGGCCGCCAGTTAATACAGCAATATCTTTAAGCATTTCTTTTCTTCTATCACCAAAACCAGGAGCTTTTACAGCTACACAGTTTAATGTGCCACGAAGTTTGTTTAATACAAGTGTTGCAAGAGCTTCCCCTTCAATATCTTCCGCTATTAAAACAAATGGAGCGTTTACTTTTGCAAGTTTTTCTAAAACTGGTAAAATATCTTTCATATTAGATATTTTTTTCTCATGTATAATAATGTAAGCGTTTTCTACAACTGCTTCCATAGTATCTGGGTTATTTACAAAGTAAGGTGATAAATAGCCTCTATCAAACTGCATACCTTCAACTACATCTAATACAGTTTCCATAGATTTGTTTTCTTCTATGGTAATAACGCCGTCTTTACCAACTTTATCCATAGCTTTTGCAATAATGCCGCCTATTTCGTTATCGTTATTAGCGGAAATTGTACCAACCTGCTCAATCTCTTTATTTGTGCTTACAACTTTAGAGATTTTTTGAAGTTCTGCAATAACAGCTTCCACAGCTTTATCAATACCCCTTTTAATTTCCATAGGGTTAGCGCCAGCTACTACATTTTTCATACCATCTCTATATATGTATTGAGCAAGCACAGTAGCAGTAGTAGTACCATCCCCTGCTACATCGTTAGTTTTAGAAGCAACTTCTTTAACCATTTGAGCGCCGATATGTTCAAGCGGGTCTGCAAGTTCTACTTCTTTTGCAACACTAACACCATCTTTTGTGATTAATGGAGTGCCGAATTTTTTTTCTATAACAACATTTCTACCTTTTGGTCCAAGTGTAACTTTAACAGCATTTGCAAGCTGGTCTACACCACGCATAATAGCCTGACGAGCGTCTTCACTAAATGTAATATTTTTTGCCATTTTTAAATTTCTCCTAATCTATTTTTTATAAAATTAACCGATGATACCTAAAATGTCATCTTCTCTCATAATAAGTAAATCTTCACCATCTATTTTTACTTCAGTGCCTGCGTATTTGCTGAAAAGCACTTTATCCCCTGCTTTCACTGTTGGTTTTATAACATTACCGTTATCTAAATATTTACCTGCACCAACTGCAACTACTTCACCTTCTTGTGGTTTTTCTTTTGCAGAATCAGGAATAAAAATACCTGATGCAGTTTTTTCTTCGCTTTCAAAGCGTTTAACAATAACTCTGTCTTGTAAAGGTTGGATTTTAGCCATTATACCTCAAAGCCTCCTAAAATTATTTATAATATTAATTTAATTTTTTATATGATATGCTTCTTTCGTATTAGCACTCACACTCTATGAGTGCTAATATTACAACTAAGAGAAAAAATTGCAAGGGGAAATTTTAAGAATATGCAAAAAAAATCAATTTTTTTTAAAATTTTACCCTAATCTTCTAAAAAACCCAGGTCGTAAAGGCTTGTATATTCGTTTTTACAAACTATAATATGGTCTTTTAAAATTATGTTTAATGTGGCAAGGCTTTCTTTTATATGGTGGGTTAACTCTATATCTTTTTGGGAAGGGCTGCTATCGCCTGTTGGGTGGTTATGGGCTATTACCACATAAACTGCCTTTTCTTTTAAAGCATATTCTGCTATCTGCCTTGGGTAAACTATGGCTCTATTTACTATGCCTTCTGTTAATATTTTTTTACTTATTAGCTGGCTTTTATTATTTAAAAGCAGCACCACAAAGTTTTCGTTTTCTGCAAAACCTATGCTGTATTTTAAAAGCCTGTAAACCTGCAAGGGCCCTGTTATGCTTTCCTTATAATCAAAGCTTATATTTTCCACCCTGTTATAAAATTCTGCAATTATTTTAAAAAACCTTTCAGTTTCCTTGCCTGCCCCTTTTATTTCTGATAAGTCCATATTTATAATACTGCCAATATTTTCTATTTTCTTTAATATTTCTTTGGCAATAACTTTCACATCTTTTCTAGGTATAGCATAGCCTAATAATAGCTCTAATATTTCATAATCTGCTAAAACCTTAGGTGCATCATCAAACTTTTCTTTTAGTCGCTTTCTATGACCTGTATAATGAGCTTTTTCTTCCATATATTAAAATTTTACTCCAAATTCTGCCCCAACACTAAAACCTGAAAAACTTTTTATATAATCTACTTTTATAGGTGTTAAATCATATAAATATTCACCATAAACCCTTATGGAAAACACATTTATATTATACTGCATCCCAGCTTGAGCAAGTATGCCGCCACCTGATATATTTTGCTTTTGCTCTATTATACTGCTTTTTGCTCTAATATTTCCAAAAGTATAAACACCACCTAAACTGCCAAAAGGTGCTATCTCCCCAGCAGATAATTCAAAAGGATATAAACCTATTGCAAGTAACCCAAGGTTATAAACTGTGCCAGTAAAAGTAGTATCAACACCAGAAATATTATAGCTTTTACTGCCATCTGCATACTGTAAAAACCCCTGCACTTGGAAATATTTATTTACATCGTATGCCCCGCCAATTTTTAACTTATGATTTAAAATAGAAGTATATTCACTTTCCGGGAAAAAGAAAGCATAGCCCAGCCTTAAAGACCATTTTTTATCTTCTATTCTATCAAGAGATATTTTTTTCTTATTAAAATCAGGCTTTTTCTTCACTACCACATCGCTTTTATGATTTTCTATATTTACATTACTTTCTGCACTTGTGGCATTATCCATACTATTAATATTTTGTGTGCTATTATCCTGCAGCTCTTGAGCATAGCCTTTATTTTCTGATATACATATTAAAGCTGTTATAAAAAACATTATAGCAATTATTTTTTTCATACTTTTTTTCCTTTATAATTTATTCTTCTATTTGATTTAATTTTTCTTCATATTCTTCTTTTTTGCTGTCAAGCTCCTGGGTTATTTTATCAAGCTCCTCAAAAGCTTCATCTATTAATTTATTAAGCTCTGATAATCTTTTGCCATATTCCCCTATTAACTGCCCCTGCCCGCAGGATGAAGCTTCTATTAATTTTTCGTTTATTGCACTTACTTCTTCTTCATACTCTGTTATACTTATTTCTAAACTTGCAGATTTTTCTTCCAGCGGCTTTATTATTTTACTCTTTTCAGCAATTATTTCACTTCTTAATTTTCTAGCATCTTTTTTAGTAAGCTTTGTTTTTACTTCCTTTTCTTTTATATTTCCTTCTTCTTTCCAGCCTTCTTTTTCTAAAAATTCTTCATAAGTGCCTTCAAATACATAAGGGTATTCATCTTGAAACACAATTAATTTATTGGCAAGAGCATGTAAAAACATTTCATTGTGGGTTACCATAATAACAGCACCTGGAAAATTATCCACAGCCTCTATTAAAGAATCGCAGGCATCCATATCTAAATGGTTTGTAGGCTCATCAAGCATTAATACATTTAATGGGCTTGCAATTATTTTACCAAGCATTACACGGCTTTTTTCACCGCCTGATAATACTTTTATTTTCTTTAAAGCATCATCCTGCATAAAAAGCATACTACCGCATATATTTCTAACATAAGTTCTATCAAAATCATCAGAAACTGACTGTATTTCTTCTTCCACTGTATTATCTGGGTTTAAGCTTGAAACATTTGTCTGCTCATAATATCCTTTTAAACAGCCTGTATGGTATATAATATTTCCACTATTTGGATTTAAAAGCCCTGCAAATAATTTTAACAGAGTAGATTTTCCCCTGCCATTTTTTCCTATTACTGCAATTTTATCTTCACTGCCTATTATAATAGATAAATCTTTTATTAGGTAATTTTTTTCATCATATGAAAAGGAAATATTTTCCGCCCTCATAATTTGCTTTGATGTAACAGGCTTATATTTAAAAGAAAACTCTAAGTTTTTAATGGCTTCAAGCTTTTCTTTTTTCTCCATTTTATTAAGTGTTTTAATACGGCTTTGCACAAGGCCTGCAAGGCGCGCCTTAGCACGAAACCTTGTAATATACTGCTCTAAATCTTTTCGCTTTTGCTCATCATTTATTCTTGTTTTTTCATATATTTCTTCATCTTTAGCTATCTGCTCGTAAAATTTTTCTGTTTTACCTGCAATTTTACGAACTTTACTTCTGTGTATGCCTGCCACATGGGTAACCACATCATCCATAAACTGCCTATCGTGAGTGATTAATAAAAGCTCCCCTTTCCAAGTATTTAAAAAGCTTTTTAACCACCTGATAGAAACAATATCTAAATAGTTTGTAGGCTCATCTAATAATAAAAGGTCTGGCTGGGAAAGTAATGTTTGAGTTAAAGTAAGCCTAACTTGAAAACCACCGGAAAATGATGCAGGGTCTTTTTCCATATCATCTGCTGTAAAGCCTAAGCCAAAAAGTATTTTTTCAGCTTTCCACCTATCATTTTTTTCTTCTTCTTTTAATCCAAGCATAGCTTCTTCTATTACTGTTTTTTTGCTAAAACTTATATGCTGCTTTAAAAACCCAATTTTATAATTTTTAGGTATGGAGATTTTGCCCTCATCGGCTGATTCTTCCCCTGTAATAATACGCATTAATGTGGTTTTGCCATGGCCGTTTCTGCCTACAAGGCCAATACGCTCACCTTTATTTATATTAAAGGTAACATTTTCAAACAAAACCCTTGCACCATAACTTTTAGAAATATTATCAAAACTAATCATAGGAATATTTTTCATTTTTTTATAATTTTGGCAAGTATTTTTTTTGGCACAGGGTTTGCTATATAGTTTTGCGTAAGCCAAAGGCAAGGCTTAATGAGGTGTTAATATGACAGATTCTTTAATGATATCTACATCTAACCAGTATGCAGCTTATACTGCTGCTACTAAAAACGAACAAAGTGTTTCAGAATTATCTAAGCTTTTAAAAGGTGAAAAAACAGGTGGAGCAAAAGCCTCATCTGATGATGCTTCTATAGCTATGGATAAAGTTATAATTTCGAAAGAGGCGTTGGAGCGATTAGAAAGCCTAAATATGGCTAGTGCATAGAGAGATTTCCGCCAAACTTTTCTTTATGTATTTATTTTAATTGCTTTATTCGCATAACATAATAATATCCTTCCGACAATGGAATTATCCTCTGCCTGTTTCATTTTATAAGCAACCGCCAATTTAGCTTAGAAACAGGCAGGGTGGTTTCCATTAAACTTTTATTTTTAATTCCATCATTGGAATTAAAAAATCTCCGTTTGGTCGCAGTAAATGCTCCCGCACTTGCTAAAGAATTCCTTCTCTGGAATTTCATTATTTTCCCTAACTTTTAAAACTTATAGATTTGTAAATAGAATAAATTATTTATAAATTATTCTACTTGATTATATTTTTGTATTATAGTATGGTTATAACTATATATGTGGAGGAATAGTAATGGACTTAAAATATAATAGAATACTTTTAAAATTAAGCGGCGAAGCTTTAATGGGTAATGCTCAGTATGGTATAGATGCTGAAACAGTTAAATTTATTGCTTCAGAAATAAAGCCTATTTATGATTTAGGTGTTAAAATAGGTATAGTTATTGGGGGTGGTAATATTTTCCGCGGTGTATCCCCTGCTGCTAAAGGTATGGATAGGGTTACAGCAGACCATATGGGTATGCTTGCCACTGTTATAAACTGCCTTGCTGTTCAAAATGCTTTAGAAATGAGCGGTATTGAAACTAGAGTTCAGTCTGCCATTGAAATGAGGCAGATTGCAGAGCCTTATATTAGAAGACGAGCTATGAGGCATATGGAAAAAGGTAGAGTAGTTATTTTTGCAGGTGGCACAGGCAACCCTTACTTTACTACTGATACTACTGCCACATTAAGAGCATCTGAAATTAATGCAGATGTGGTTTTAAAAGCTACTAAAGTAGACGGTGTTTACACTGCAGACCCTAAAAAAGATGCTACTGCCACAAAATATGATGAAATAAGCTATATAGATGTGCTTACTAAAGGCTTAAAAGTTATGGATGCCACTGCCATAAGCATGTGTATGGATAATAAAATACCTTTAATTGTATTTGATATGTTTGGTAAAGATAATTTAATGAAAATAGTCAAAGGAGAGCCTGTTGGCACTCTTGTAAAATAACCATATATAATATTTAGGAGCTAATAATGAGTGAAGTTGTTAAAAATTTTAAAGCATCAGTTGAAAAATCAATTGCCTTTTATAAAGAAGAATTAAAAGGTGTTAGAACAGGCAGGGCTAGTGTTGCTATGTTTGAAAATATTAAAGTAGATTATTACGGCACACCTACACCATTAACTGGTGTTGCTTCCCTTTCTTCCCCAGAGCCTAGGCTTGTTACTATTTCACCTTGGGATGCTACTTTGATTCCTGTTATAGAAAAAGCTATTCAAAACAGCCAAATGGGCTTTAACTCATCTAATGATGGTAAAGTTATCCGCGTGCCTTTCCCACAGCTTACAGAAGAAAGAAGAAAAGAGCTTGTGAAAGTTGTGAAAAAAATGGGTGAAGATGCTAAAGTTGCCATTCGTAACGAAAGGCGAGATGCTAACGACAAAATAAAAAAACAAGAAAAAGATAAAGAAATTAGTGAAGATGAAGCTAAAAAACTTCAAGAAGATGTGCAAAAAGTAACTGATGATGCTGTTAAAAAAATTGATGAAATAACAGCTGTAAAAGAAAAAGAAGTTATGGAGATATAATGGCTGAAGCCTTAGAAAACCTGCATGTTGCTATTATTATGGATGGCAACGGCAGGTGGGCAAAAAAAAGGGCTTTGCCTAGAGTAGTTGGTCATAAGGCTGGTGGTAAAGCACTTAAAAAGATTATTACTCATGCTGCTAAAAACCATTTAAAAGTTTTAAGTATATATGCTTTTTCTGCTGAAAACTGGCTGCGTCCTAAAGAGGAAGTGGCTTTTTTAATGCAGCTATTAGATGAATATATTATTGATGAGTGGGCTTCCATTACTGAAAATAATATTAAATTTTTAGTTTCTGGAAATATTAGCTTAATACCTGAAAAAACTAGAGATGCTTTAATTAAGCTAATGGAAGAAACAAAAAATAATACCGGGCTTATTTTAAATATGGCTTTAAGTTACAGCGGGCAGGATGAGATTTTAGACTGTGTTAAAAAAATATCTACCTTTGTTTTAAATAATGAAATATCTATTGAAAATATTACAAAAGAAACAATTGTAGATAATCTTTATAATAAAGAACTGCCAGAAGTAGATTTACTTATACGCACAAGTGGCGAAAAAAGAATAAGTAATTTTATGCTTTGGCGTATTTCCTATGCAGAGCTGTATTTTACTGATGTGTTATGGCCTGATTTTGATGAAAATGAATTTGATAATGCAATAAAGGAATATAAAAAACGAGTTCGCAGGTTTGGAAAGACTGATGAACAACTTAAAAGCTAAAAAGCGGGTGTTTTATGGAAAAAAGTAAATCTAAAGAAATGGTAATAAGGATAATTACTGGCTTAATACTTTTGCCTCTGGCTTTATTATTAATTATAAAAGCCCATCCCCATGTTTTTTTCCTTGCAATATACATTATAAGCCTTTTAGCAACTTATGAATTTATTAATATTGCTAAAAACAGCCCTGTAAAAGTTAATAAATTTTTAGTGTGGGCTTCTGCTTTAATTATGCCTTTTACCATGTATTTCTTTTACGATTTTACTCCCTTCATATTAGCTTGTTTTATACTTTTATTTATACTTTTCCTTTTAAAAATGTTTTCTTCAAACCCAACAGAAAATGTTATTGAAGAAGTTTCATATAACTTTTTTATATCTTTATATATTCCATTTTTATTTACATTTTTAGCATTAATAAAAAATATTGGCTATGAATGGGTTTTATTTTTATGCTTTGTAATATGGGCAAGTGATACTTTTGCTTATTTTACAGGTGTGGCTCTTGGTAAACATAAGCTTATACCAAAAGTTAGCCCTGGTAAATCTGTTGAAGGGCTTATTGGTGGAGCTGTTGGGGCACTTATTGTAGCCTATTTTTTCAATAAATATTTAATTGGGGAAAGCATTACTATTGTGGCAATAATTGCAATAGATGTAATAGCTGCTGGTGTTATTGGCGATTTAATAGAATCTATGATGAAACGCAGTGCTGGGGTTAAAGACAGCGGCTCTATTATTCCTGGCCACGGTGGTATTTTAGACAGGTTTGATTCACTTATTATTGCAGCCCCTGTGCTTTACTTTTATCTTATATATGTGGCAGGTAAATAATGGATAAAAAGCGTATTGGTATAATAGGTGAAACAGGCTCTGTGGGAACAGCCGGTGTGGAAGTGGTTCATGCAAATGAAAATTTATTTGAAACCGTATTTGTTACAGCCCACAGTAACGAAGCAAAACTTTTAAATACAAAAGAAAAATTAAATGCAAAATATGCCTTTTTAACAAGTAGAGAAGGCAGTTATCAAGAGATTATTGATATTATAAATAGCGAAAATGTAGATATAGTGCTTTTTGCAGCAGCAGGGGTTAGCTGTATTAAGCTGGTTTATTATATTGTGCATAACGGCACACATATTGCCCTTGCCAATAAAGAATCTATTGTTACAGCAGGCAGGCTTATTATTGATGAAGCTAAAAGTAAAGGAGTGAAAATACTGCCTGTGGACAGCGAACATTCTGCCATATTTCAGTGCCTTATGGGTCAGAGAAAACAGTATGTTTCTAAAATCACACTAACAGCCAGTGGCGGCCCATTTAGATACCGCCCCAGCGATGCTTTTGAATATGTAAATATTACAGAAGCTTTAAAGCACCCAAACTGGAGCATGGGCAGAAGAATAACCATAGATTCGGCAACGCTGATGAACAAGGGGTTCGAACTTATCGAGGCG
>CAMEOC010000010.1 GCA_945929285.1 uncultured Mucispirillum sp. | reverse complement strand
GGAAAAAACTGTTGATGAAATGGTGGCAACAGTAGATGAGTTTGTGGGATATTCCAATGAAATTAAAAACAGTATTCAAGGTATTGAAGATATTGCAGACCAAACAAACTTACTGGCATTAAATGCAGCCATAGAATCAGCGAGAGCTGGGGAGCTTGGCAGAGGCTTTGCAGTGGTGGCAGATGAAGTAAGAAAGTTAGCAGAAAAAACTACATCATTTACAGCAGAAATAGAAAGGGTTGTTTCACAGCTTTATGAAAAAACAGAAGGCATATCTATGCAGGCCAATATAAATGCAGAGCAGGTTAAAGAAACCATAGATATTACTATTAACACAAGTAAAATAGTAGATGAAATAAGGCATGAAACCAGCAATATGCTGCAGGCAACAAATACTATTGTTGGGGCAATACATGGCCAGTATGAAAGTATTGGTACAATAAATACTTCAGTATCAGATAGTTATAGTGAAAACAATGTGGCACTTAAAAGAACTAGTGAAAGTTTAATTTTAGGTAACAACCTTTCAGATATAGCAGGAGAGCTTAAAAATTTAACTGGTTCATATTCTTCTAAAGATATATCACTTGATAATTATGTTACATTTACATCTGAATTATCAGTAGGTTATGAGCCAATGGATAATCAGCATAAAAAATGGATAGATTTATTTAATAGAATTTACCAGGCACATATAAAAGGTGAAAACGAATCATCTGTTAGGCAGGTTATAAAAGATTTGGTAGATTATACCGTATGGCACTTTGGGTTTGAAGATAAAATGATGGAAAAATATAACTTTAAAACCTTTGAAAGCCATAAAATGCAGCATGATGATATTTTAGAGCAGGTGCAGGAAATATACAGGCAGTTAGAAAACGGCGAAGAAATATTAATTGTAAATATTTTAGAGTTTTTGAAAAAATGGCTAACTAATCACATATTAAAGACCGATTTAGTATTGGGAAGATATTTACAGTCTATTAATGCAGAACCTGTTAAATGGTGATGAACTTTTTATATAATAAGGTGTTTTTATGTAGAAAGGATAAAAATACTCTTGATTATCACAATAAAGTAGAGTAGATTAATAGACATTTAAAAGGTGGAGTTATAAATATGTCTGAGCTTACAAGGTTTGGTGTTTCTTTAGAGAAAGATTTGCTGGATAAGTTTGATGACCATATCAAAAAACAGTCTTACGAAACTCGTTCAAAGGCAATATCTGATTTAATAAAGGAAAATGTTGAGTCTAATATTTTAGACAGCACAGGAACATTAGCTGGAGCTGTTACATTTTTATACAGCCATCACAATAAAGATTTAGTTTCAAAACTTTTAGAAGTGCAGCATGAAACTCACGATTTAATCATATCCATGCAGCATATCCACCTAGACCATGATACATGTTTAGAGATACTTGCAGTTCGCGGTGAAAGTTCTAAAGTTAGGGCACTATATTATAAAATAAAGCCATTAAAAGGCGTAAAAATCGC
Organism: uncultured Mucispirillum sp.; assembly: GCA_945929285.1. Lineage (GTDB taxonomy): Bacteria > Chrysiogenota > Deferribacteres > Deferribacterales > Mucispirillaceae > Mucispirillum. The sequence continues at coordinate 9,545 of CAMEOC010000010.1, read as the reverse complement.
ATCTATTAGTGCAACATCTATATCTTGATTTTTAGTTTAAGGAGTTCAAACATGAAGATTTTAAGTTTGATTTATACTGGAATTGCCTTACTTGTAACCATTATTATATGGCTTGTAACAGATTCCCATGCAGTTTATGGAGCTATTATAATATTTATTTTATCCGTTATTATTAATGTGGCAAAAGATGCAATATTTTATAAGCAAATGAAATTATTAAATGACTATATAGATATTGCCCTTGTAAGCTGCCCAACTCAACCGCCGCAGACAACAGGCAGGTTTTTATATATTGGTAAACATATCCATGAGCTTTCAGATAAGTTATGCACTTTAGGGGCTCACTTTAGAAATGCTCAAGTGCGGGTAGCTGCAGCTGCTTCAGATTTAACTTCTGTGCAGTCTAGTTTATATGATAATGTGATAACAGTTAATGAAAGTTTAAGTAATGTAACAAAAGAAGTATATGACCTGCAGCATACATCAGAACATGTGAAAGTAATATGCGATGAATCTAAAGTGGCAGCAGAAACATGCCTTGCAAAAACAAGCCAGGCAGGCACAGCTATGGAAACAAATATTTTAAAAATGCAGCAGATACAAGAAACAGTTGATGCTATTGTTGCCACCATGGGTGATTTTGTTATATATTCTAATGATATTAAGCAAAGTATTGGTAATATTACAGATATTGCAGACCAAACAAACTTGCTGGCATTAAATGCAGCCATTGAAGCAGCAAGAGCAGGGGAATCTGGAAGAGGCTTTGCAGTGGTTGCAGATGAAGTTAGGAAATTAGCAGAAAAAACCACATCATTTACAGCAGAAATAGAAAAAGTGGTAGATAAGCTTCACTCAAGAACAGCAGAAATATCATCTCAAGTTAATATAAATGCAGACCAGGTGAAAGAAGCCATAGGCATTACTATGGATACTGGTGCAATTGTTATAGATATTCGCGAAGAAACAACCGGCATGCTTGATATTACTAAAAAAATAGTAAATGCAATGGTAGACCAAAACGATGGTATTGCAACTATAACAAAATCTATTGAACAGGTTTATGAAGAAAACGGTGTAGCGCTAAATAGAACACTAGAAAGCCAAAAACTAGGTAACAACTTAGACCATATAGCAACAGAAATGAAAGAAAACTCTAAAGATTATTCTGCAGGGGAAGGGCAGTTTATGTCATTTACATCATCACTTTCTGTGGGCTATAATGCCATAGATGAACAGCACATAAGGTGGATAGATTTAATAAACACAGTATATAACTCCCTTGCTTCCGGTTCCTCAAGAGAAAAACTTGGCATGGTGTTAAAAGAGCTGGTAGATTACACTGTATGGCACTTTGGCTTTGAAAATAAAATGATGAATACATACAACTACCCAGAAAAAGACAGCCACATGAAACTTCATAGAGATTTTATTGCAGAAATCAAAAAGTTAGAAGAAAGATACGAATCTGGTGAAGATATTATGGGTGTAAATGTATTAGAGTTCTTAAAAAACTGGCTTTCAGACCACATTATGAAAGTAGATACTCGCCTTGGTGCATACCTTGAATCTCAAGGGGCAAAACCAGTTTAGAAAATAGCTAAAATTAAATATTATATAAAAGCAGGTTTTTAAGCCTGCTTTAATTTTAAAAAAACATTTGTATATTTTTACAAACGGTTTTAAAGTTTATAATGAAAAAAGTTCTAAAATAATTATAATATATATTTACTTAAATCAACATTAGTGCTTATTTCCCCTAATTTTTCATGGACGTAATCTGCATTTATAACCACTTCTCCAGTTACATTTTCAGGGGCTTCAAAAGCTATATCTTCAATTAATTTTTCCATAATAGTATGAAGCCTTCTTGCACCTATATTTTCATTGGTTGAGTTTACTTTGCAAGCAATTTCTGCAATAGCTTCTATACCATCATCTGTATAAGTAATTGTAACATTATCAGCCTTTAAAAGTGCTGCATACTGTTTTGTTAAAGCATTTTCCGGCTCTCTTAAAATACATAAGAAATCTTCTTTTGTTAAAGCTTCAAGCTCTACTCTTATTGGAAAACGCCCTTGAAGCTCTGGTATTAAATCAGAAGGTTTTGCCATGGAAAAAGCACCTGCTGCAATAAAAAGTATATGGTCAGTTTTTACAATACCATATTTTGTATTTACAGTTGAGCCTTCTACAATAGGCAGTAAATCTCTCTGCACCCCTTCCCTTGAAACATCGCCACCTCTGCTGGAAGATGATGAGGAGGAGCATATTTTATCTATCTCGTCTAAAAATACAATACCAGACTGTTCCACCCTTTTTAAAGCTGTGCTTTTTACATCGTCCATATCTATAAGGCGGTTTAGTTCCTGGTTTTCTAATATGGTGCGGGCTTCGCTTATTTTTATTTTCCTGCGTTTTTTCTTTTGAGGAAACATATTTTTCATCATATCGTTTAAATCTACACCCATATCTTGAAAACCGGCATTTGTTAATACTTCTATATGAGGGGTTGGCTCATCTACATCTATTTCTATAAATCTTTCATCTAGCTCACCGTTTTTAAGTTTTTCTTTCATTTTTTCTCTGGAATCTGTTCCTGTACTTTCATGGCCGTCTAGTGAATAAGTAACTGGTTTTGGTGGCAGTAGTATATCTAGTATTTTTTCTTCCACTAAAAGTTTTGCTTTTTCAATATGCAGTTCTTTTTGTTCGGCTTTTACCATATTTACGCCTATTTCCACTAAATCTCTTATCATAGATTCCACATCTCTGCCTACATATCCCACTTCTGTATATTTGCTGGCTTCCACTTTCATAAAAGGTGATTTTGTAAGGCGGGCAAGTCTTCTTGCTATTTCTGTTTTACCAACCCCAGTGGAGCCTATCATAATAATATTTTTAGGGGTTATTTCATCTTGTATTTTTTCAGGCAGCTGCAGCCTCCTCCAGCGGTTTCTTAAAGCAACTGCCACAGCTTTTTTAGCATTTTTTTGCCCTACTATATATTTATCAAGTTCATCTACAATAGCTTTTGGTGTAAGATGTTCTGCCATTATTTTCTCCTTATAATTCTTCTATTATCACATTTCTATTGGTATATATACATATTGAGCCTGCAATATTTATTGCTTTTTCAGCAATTTCTTTAGGTGTTAGCTCTGTATTTTCAACTAATGCTCTTGCAGCAGCTAAAGCATAAGGGCCACCTGAGCCAATAGCTGTAACTCCATCATCTGGTTCTATTATATCCCCTGTGCCTGAAAGCACAAAAGTATTGATGGTATCTGCCACTATCATCATAGCTTCAAGTTTTCTTAAATATCTATCACTTCGCCAGTCTTTAGCAAGCTCCACAGCAGCACGAGCCAGCTGGTTATTACTATCTTTTAGTTTTGCTTCAAAGCGTTCCATTAATGTAAAAGCATCAGCTGCAGAGCCTGCAAAGCCACACAGCACTTTTCCACCTGCTAAAAGGCGAACTTTTCTGGCATTATCTTTCATAACAGTATTGCCAAAAGTAACCTGACCGTCTCCTGCCATGGCAACTTTTTCTCCCCTTCTAACTGCTACAATGGTGGTAGCTTGTATTGTATAATTATTGTGTTCCATACTTACCTCAAAATATTGTTGTAATATAAATGTATAATAATATATAAATAAGTTACAAATATGTCAAACTTATAAATTAATTCATATATAATTTTTTTATAATTGTATATGGTATTCTTTTGTGGTATAATAAGGGCAGTATAAGGTGCTTTTATGAAAAAGGCTTTATTGTTTTTTATATTATTTTGTTTTTCAGTAGAAAGTTATGCAAAAGAAAATATGGAAGCTTTTTTAATTATGTAAATACTGGTAATATTGAGCAGGTTAAAAAATATTTATCAAAAGGTATGGATATAAATATACAAAATACCAGCGGGCAAACATCTCTTATGGCAGTAGTATATAATAACGATGTAAATATGGTGCAGGCTTTAATGTCTTATAACCCAGATGTAAATATACAGGATAACAGGAAAAACTATCCCTTTTTATATACTGGGGCAAGGGGTTATTTAGATATTTTAAAATTAATATATAAAAAAGCAGATACTAAAAATGTGGTGAATATATACGGCGGTAATGCTTTAATTCCTGCATGTGAAAAAGGCCATTTAGAAACAGTTATTTTTTTACTTAATAATACAGATATTAATGTAAACCATATAAATAACCTTAGCTGGACAGCACTTTTGGAAGTTACTATTTTAGGTAATGATAGTAAAAATAATCAGGAAATAGTAAAAGTTTTATTAAAACATGGGGCAGATAAAACCATAAAAGATAATAATGGAAAAACAGCATTAGATGATGCAAAAGAACAAAACCTAAAAAATATTGAAAGGTTATTAAAATAAAATGCAGAAAAAAATAAGAAAGTTAAGCAGAAAAATAGGGTATTTTCTTACATATTTTATAGGCACAATGCTTTTAAAAACGTGGCGGATAAAAAGTGTAAACATGCAGTCTTTTGATAAGTGCAGGCAGGAAGGCAAATGTCCTGTGGCTGTATTATGGCATGATTCACTTTTGCCACTTTCTTTTAACCATTATAAAGATAATATTGCAACCATAGCATCTGATTCTAAAGATGGGGATTTAATTACATATATACTTAAAAAATGGGGTTATGCTGTTGCACGAGGCTCATCTACTAGGGGCGGTTTAAAAGCTGCCATGAATATTATTAAAACATGCAGGGCAGAAAAAAGAACGGCAGCTGTTACAGTAGATGGTCCTAAAGGGCCTCGCCATGAAGTAAAAAGTGGTGCTGTGCTTATTGCAAAACATTTGGATAATGTAATATATGTGCTTACTTTAAAAACAGATAGTTTTATACGGTTTAACAGCTGGGATAAGTTTATTTTCCCAAAACCTTTTGCAAAGGTAGAAGTGTGGTATTCTGAAGCATTTTATGTTAGTGAAGAAAAGGATGAGCAGTCTATTTTAGAAGATACTAAAAGGCTGCAGCGGTATATGATAATGCGAACAGAAGAAGTATATAAAGAATTTTTATAAAAATATGTGAGAAAATATGAAAATACTGCTTTTTATTTATAATGTAATACTTGTTTTTATAACACCTTTTGCAGCTTTTATAATGTATTTTGTAATGCGTAAAAAAAATAAGCATCAGCATTTTTTTGAAAGGTTTGGGTTTATTTCTGTAAAAGGGTTTTCCCCTAAAAAAAGTATATGGTTTCACTGTGCCAGTGTGGGGGAAGTGCGAAGTATTAAAAATATTGTGGAAAATTTAAGAAACACCCATAAGGATATAAGCATTATTATTACCACCATGACAGCAACCGGCAGGCAGGCAGCATATGATTATATAAAAGCAGATATGGCATTTTTACTGCCTATTGAAAGTGGCAGTGCATTTGCAAAAATCATCACATATATGAATGTAAAATGTTTAGTTATTGTAGATACTGAACTTTGGCCCAATTTAATATATACAGCTTCCAAATCAATAAACGTATTTTTAATCAATGCACGCATATCAGATAAAACATATAATACATATAAAAAATACAGGTTTATATTTAAAAATGTATTAAGCAGGTTTAGTGCAATACTTACAAAAAGCCCTTTAGATGAAGAAAGGTTTGTTAGTATTTTAGGCAGTAATAATAAAATAATGACAGCAGGTAATATTAAATTTCAAGAGCGAAAAAATAAAGAGCAGGTAAAACTTATTGAAGAATTAAAAGATTATAAATTTTTACTGCTTGCTTCAACCCATGAAAAAGAAGAAGAAATAATACTTTCTTATATGGATAATAATATGGGTGATTTTGATAAGATTATTATAACCCCAAGGCATATAGAAAGAAGTGAAAAAATTAAAGAAATGGTTTTAAATAAAGGATATACAGTAAGCCTTTACAGCCAAAAAGATATAAGTAGCCAGGTAATAATAATAGATGCTTTTGGTATGCTTGAAAGCTTATATATTATGGCAGATAAAATATTTATAGGTGGCTCTATTGCAAATATTGGGGGCCATAATATTTTTGAAGCATTGCAGTTTGAAAAAAAAGTGGCAGTGGGTAAAAATATGTTTTCCTTTATGGAAATATTTGAAAAAGCTGTAAAATACAACCTTGTATATGTTATAGAAAGTAAGGATGATTTTATCAAATATATAAAAAATAAGGAAGAAAGTGGTAATTTTCTTGAATTTTTTAATGATATAGATAATGATAATAAAAATACATTAAACATTATAACAGAAACAATAAATACTATACTTTGATTTAGGAAATATTAAATGGCATTATATATTTTATTAAAACCAGTTCTTTTTTTACTGCAGCATACTCCAAGATGTGTGCTTATAACTGCTGCTAAAATATTAGGAATTGCCCTTTGGTATATATCAACTGATAGAAGGTATGTGGCAATTACAAATGCAAAAATATTAGGTGCAAAAGATGTGAAAAAAACAGCTAAGCAGTCTTTTATATATACATTTATGGCTTATGTTGAAATATTTTTTGCCCACAGGGTAGATGATAAGTTTATAAAAAAATATGTGGAAGTAGAAGGCTTAGAAAATTATAAAGAAGTTAGAAAAAAACATGAAAATATGGCATTTTTAGGGGGCCATTTTGGTGCATGGTCGCTGGCTGGAATATTGGCAAATAAATGTGCTGATTTAAAACTAATTACCATAGGCAGATCTACAAAAAACTTTGCCATAGATAAAATATTAGATGAGCTTAGAACTTTTGAAGGTGTAAAATATGTTACCCACAGGGGTGCAATGGAAAAACTACCAGAATATATGAAAGAAGGGTATATGCCTGGAGTTTATATAGACCATATAGCACCAGAAAAAGACTGTATAAATGCAAATTTCTGCGGTTATAAAGTGCCTGTAATAGCTGGTATTCCTGCTATGTGTGTTAGGAAAAATTACCCTGTTATGTTTTTCTTTGCCAAATATGAAGGCAGGAAAATAAGGCTTATTATAAAAGGTCCTGTTTATCCTGATGTTACATTAAAGCCAAAGGAAAGAATATTAAAATTAATTGAAGATATAAATAGTGTATATGAAGAACAGTATAGGCAGTACCCAGAGCAGTGGTATTTAATCCACAGGCGTTTTAAAAGGGTGGAGCAAGAAGATGGCACAATGAGCTGGCATATATATGAAAAAGGGGTATAAAATGGGAAATGCAAAAGGTGTAGTATTTTTAGATAGAGATGGCACAATAAATTACGATGCAGGCTATATTAACCATATAGATAATTTTGTTATGTATGATTATGCAGCTCAAGCTATTAGAATGCTTAATAAAAATGGGTATTATGTAATAGTTATTACAAATCAGTCTGGCCTTGGCAGAGGCTTTTTTAATGAAGCAACACTGGAAGAAATACATAACTATATGGTAAAATCACTAAAAGATCAGGGGGCTTTAATTGATGGAATATATTTCTGCCCTCATGACCCAAATGCAAAAGTAGAAAAATATAAAGCAGTATGCACCTGTAGAAAACCAGAAACTGGTTTAGTGGAAATGGCATTTAAAGATTTTGATATTGATAAATCTAACATGTATTTTATAGGGGATAAACATTCAGATATTATGGCAGGCTATAAATCAGGTTGTAAAACCATAATGGTGAAAACAGGTTATGGAAAAGGGGACTTAATAAATAAAGCTAGTAAATGGGAAGTAAAGCCAGATAAAATCGCTGACACTTTACTGGATGCTGTAAAATTTATTTTGAAAAAACAAATATAACCCTTGAAAAAATTAATTAGATGTAATACAATGTATATAAGGAAATCTGGATGTGTTTGTATGAATGTAAAATCTTATATATTTAAGTTTATTTTACTAGCTTTTATGCTTATGCCAGTATTTGCTTTTGCAGGTATAGAAAATGCAGATGTAAATAAAGTGGAAGAATACATTAAAAGTGGTAAATACATTGTAGTTGATGTTAGAAAAGCAGAAGAATTTGCAGCAGGCCACATTAAGGGTGCTGGCAATATAGATTATTATAATGATGATTTTGAAACATTATTTGAAGAAAAATATACTGATAAAAATCAAAATTACATTTTATACTGTCGCTCTGGTATGAGAAGCCAGTATTCTGCTGAAATATTAGAGGAATTGGGATATACTAACTTAGTTAATATGACAGGCGGTTTTCATTCCTGGCAAGATGCTGGTAAACCAGTTGAGAAGTAGTATATGATGGTGAAATTAGTTGTGAGCTATGAGAGATTAAAGGAAATAACAGTTCTCTATGTGGAAGATGAGGACATGATGAGAAAATCTGTTGTAATGCTTTTGAAAAGAAGGTTTAAAGAAGTGGTTGTTGCCTGCAACGGTGCAGAAGCATTAGATGTTTTTAAAAACAACCATGTAGATGTTATTATAACAGATTTACAAATGCCTGTTATGGATGGTATGGAGCTTTCAAAACAGATTAGGGAAATGGGTGATACACCTATTGTAGTTGTTTCTGCTTTTAATGATGAAAGCCACCAGGTACCTGAAGCAAACGGCAGGTTATTAAAACCTATTAAGAAAAACGATTTGTTAGATACAGTTTTAGAATGTGTAAGCTAAAAACTTACACATTTTTTTATATACCATAAGCCTTTCTTAAAATATTTTCAGAATTTTCATTTATTAAGTTGCTAAAAAGCCTAACTATTCTTTTATTATCTTCCACATTATAGCCTTTTGAAATGTTTTTAAGGGCATTATCTATTACCTTATCCACATATATTTTAGTGGGAGTGCTGATAGTTTTTGGGGTAGAAAAAGTAAAATCATCTTTTGATATTTTTTTATCTTCAGTAATAAACTCATCATTGGAAGGAGAAACATTATCTTTAACATTAATATTTTTTTCATAATTATAAGCCGAGCTGATATTTTGTATAACCATAACACACCTCATTATATATATTATAAAATAAACATATCAATTTTCGTGCCAAAAATAACGACTTAAATTATAAAGTGCTGTATGTTAATAGTAAAAATAAACCTTTATTTTTTTTTATATATATAATATTATATAATAAATATAGTATGGAGCATATATGAAAAGAGAATATGAAGGCAGCCGCCACACAAAAGAAACTCAAATAGATTTAAGCCTTAATCTTGATACGGCACAATATAAAATAAACACAGGTGTAGGTTTTCTAGACCACATGTTAGAGCTTTTTGCCCACCATGGTAATTTTGGTTTGAAAATAAGTGCAAAAGGTGATACTCACATAGACTACCACCACTTAGTAGAAGATATAGGCATACTTTTAGGACAGGCCTTTTACCATGCAGCAGGAGATAAAAAAGGCATAAAACGCTACGGCTATATGGTTTTACCTATGGATGAAGTTTTAATGGAATGTGTTATAGATTTTGGCGGCAGAACATATTTTTCATACGATGTAACATTTAGCACCCAAAAATGTGGTGATTTTGATATGGAGTTAATTGAAGAATTTTTCAGAG
>CAMEOC010000009.1 GCA_945929285.1 uncultured Mucispirillum sp. | reverse complement strand
CCGCCAATAGCATCAGGGTAAGCTAAGGCAAGCTGGATAGATGTTGTAATGTATGTGGCTAAATCACCTAAAAAAGCAGCAAGAAAAACAGCTATGGCACTACTTATGCCTGCTTTTAGTGATGATTTAAAAATACCGTATGCAAGAAAGGGCCCTACTACTGCCATGGAAAATAAGTTTGCACCAATGGTGGTAAGCCCCCCGTGGGCTAAAAATATTGCTTGAAAAAGTAGTATTATAAGGCCTATTACAGCCATAGGGGTTGGCCCAAAAAGTATAGCGCCTAAACCAACACCTGTTGGGTGGGAGCAGCTGCCTGTAACAGATGGTAGCTTTAAAGAAGAAAGCACAAAAGCAAAAGCGCCACACATGGCAAGAAGCACTAAATATTTTGAATTTTCACTTATTTTTTTCTTAATAGATAAAAAGCCGTATACTACAAAAGGCAAGGCAATAACAGCCCAAAATACTGCCCAGAAAGGGCTTAAGTAGCCTTCCATAATATGCATTGCATAGCTTTGTTTTGGGGTAAATAAAAAGATGGTAAGAGCATAAAAAAATGCCCTGAAAAGATATTTTGTTACCATAATAAGATAACCTCCGATTTAATAGTGTGCTTTAAAAAGCCTTTAATAGGACAATTGCAAAGAGCAATTAAAGCAGATTATATAAAGCATTCATTGTGCCTTTATAACCAGCCGCATACAAGTCCTTATAAATATGCGGCAAATATCGGCAGGTCTTCCGGCTAAGAGTCAAAGTTTGTTTTCGCCTTCCCAGTGTAGTGGCTTGGTATTAAAACTTACACTTTTTAAATACCAGTGAAAACATTCTCATCATAACGGCAGCAAGACTGCGCAGGAATTGCACCTGCTTCCCTTTTAATCTTAAAAAACCGATATTCAGCTATTAAATTTCAGTTAAAATATCATATATATATTTTATTGTCAAACCTTATGATATTGTTTTGCCTTAATTATTTTGAAATTGATAATATACCAAAAAGGCTTATATGTTATTGCATACTTTCCCCAACTATCATACTAAGCTTTACCTTATACCGACATACTGTGCTTTCCCCACACTTACCGACATACTGTGCTTCCCCACTCGCAACCGTCATACTGAGCGAAGCGAAGTATCTGTATATTTATTATGGCAAATATACTCCCTAAATGGCAAATATATTCTAGGTTTTAAACTTTTAGATTTTTAAAATCTCCACATCTTTAGGTAAACCATAGCACATTACGATAAGAATTAAATATGTATTTTATTTATTTTAAAATTGACTATCATTTCTTTTTTTGATAACATTTTTCAGTTTATGGAGGAAAAATGGTTAAAAAAATCTTGAAAATAATATCCTTTACACTTTTAGGTATAATTGCATTTGCCCTTATATTAAGCTTTGTTTTATGGGCTGTTATACCTGTTTACAATTTTCCAGAAGAAGCAAAATTTAGCGGCGATAAATTTTATAACCCTTATAAAGATTACGATAATACCCATTATTATAGAGCAAACTTTCACGGTCATTCCAGGCTTACAGGGGGGCTTACAAACGGAAAAGATAACTCTTTAGAAGATGTTTTCTATGCTTACAGGCAGTTAGATTATGGCTATGCCACAGTTTCAAACTACCATCATATTACCCCTGCAACTTATTATGATTTTCCACTAATACCAGCCCAGGAATACGGTGTAAATGTATTTAAAACCCACCTTTTACTAGTAGGCTCCACAAGAAAAGAATATTACGACCAACCTTTACTGCAGGATGCAAACACAATACAGTTTCGCATAAATATGGTAAAACCTCATACAAAAATAGTAACCCTTGCCCACCCTGCATTTTTAAACGGTATAGAAGTGGAGCATATGAAAAAATTAACAGGCTATGACTGAATGGAAGTTGTAAACACTTTTGCCCACTCTGTAACCCACTGGGATACGGCTCTTACCAGTGGCAGGCCTGCATTTTTACTTGCCAGTGATGATACCCATAATGTATTTATAAATACAGATATTGGCAGAAATATTACCATGATACCACTTGAGCCAAGTAGGTTTGAATTAGTGTATGATACTTTAAAACAGGGCTCTGCTTACGGCATAACTGTGCCCCATAGAATTGCTGCATTAAATAGAGAAGAAAAATTAAAAGTATTAGAAAGCCACCCACAACTATTATCCTTACAGGTAGATGATAATGGGCTTATAAATATTAAACTTAATAAAAAAGTAGATAAAATAACTTTCACAGCAGATAACGGCAAAGAAAAAGCATCCTTTGAAAATGTTGAAAGTGCCAGCTATAAAATAAATAATGATGAAAGCTATGTTAGGACAACAGCTTATTTTGATAACGGCTCAATAGCTTATTTTAACCCAGTTATTAGAACCAGCGATGGCTTAAAACCAAATATGCCAGAAATTAGCCTAAACTACCCACTTACTATTATAAAATACATGTTTTCTGTAATAGTATTTGCCTGCATAGTTTACGGATTATGGTATATTTCAATGAGAAGGAAAAGAAAATAACATTATATAATATTGGAGAGTTTTAAAAATAAACTCTCCAAAAAAGCCCTAAATCATGCTTTTGGTTTTCCCAGTAGTTTTTATATTTATAGTTTATTTCTATGGAGTTATTTTGTGTTACAGGTATAGCATATAATGCTTCTGCCCCAAACTCTGCCCCCATATTATCAAGCACATAATATCTGTAATAGCCTTCTGCCAAAAGCTTGCCACCAATAAAGCTATACATAAAACCTAAATTACCGCCAAAACCAAGGCCTGTATAATAAGAGTTATAGCCTTCTGCAAAAGCTAAGTCCACATCTGCTGTTAAATAGCTTGTAAACCCTTTTGCCCCTAAAGTTATGCCTGCACCGCCCCTTATATATGGGGTAAATATTTTACTGCCACTTAAAAACTCTTTTTCTTCCCCTGCTATTTCAAATTTCCATGAAACATTTTTTAAAAGATGGGTTAGTGGAGTATATGCCCCAAATTTTATTAATGAAGCCTCTGGAATATTTACATAACCTGTGTTTACCCGTGATATGTCATGGCCCATATCTGGAGAAGAAGGCACATCTACTTCATTTACACTTTTCACCCCAAGAGATGCCCTTGCAGTTAAAAGTATTATGGTTTTTTCCTTATATTCATCAAAAAGTTCATCTGTTATTTTATCTTTTTGTATAAACTCATACCGCATGGTTTCTATGGCTAAATCATATATTTTAACCTTTTCTTTTAATGAATATGAGCTTTTTTCCACATCTGATATCTGCTTTTTACCACGAGCCAAATTGTTTGCCAGGCTTATGGCACTTCTGCTCATACCTTTAGTGTATATATTTAATAACTTAATATGGGAAGGCCTGTATTCTTTTCTTACTATTAAGCCTTCATCTCTTATTAATTTAATGCTGTCTGTTGGGGCTTCCCATAATATACTTTTAGAAAGGTTTAGGCTTGGGCGGGCAGATTCTAAAAGCATAAGCATACTATAAGAACAGTTTTCATCAAAGAAAAAATACTGGCTTCCTATATCCTGCAGTTCCCAAAGGTGATTAAAAAGCCGTATGGTTTCTTCCTTTGTAAAATTTAAGTCGTATTCCCAAATATCCCTATTATCTGCATTGCCGTATTCATATATGGTTTTATAGTATTCTTTTACTGTATAGTAACCATCATAACCGCCAAAAAGCCCAAGTATAGCATATTTTATCATATTTGTGCCCTGCTCCACACTGGCTGCAAAAGTTACACTATATGATGTTAATGGGTCTTTCCTGCTGTTATTTATACGAAGCATAGTATGGCCAAACATACTGGCAGGGTTTTTTAAATACATAAATGGAAATATTACAGATATACTGCTAGGGTCTATTTTTTCCCGCACCCTTTCATAATCGGTGCATGATTTTTTAGGCAGTTTATTTCTATCTACATTAAACCGCTCAATTATCCACTCCCTTCTGCCTGCAAATAAGCATACCGGGTGTTTATTATCATCATCTTTTGAGATTTCGCTGTCAAATAAAGAAAGTATAGTTGCTTCTAGCTCATCTTTTGGGGAATATTTACCGTTTTCTGCTAAAAAAAACCTTTCATCATCTACTAAACTTCTTATTTTCCTGCCTGCAGGTTTTTTATACTGCATTAAAACATTCCATTGCTGCTCTAAGTATGCTTTTTCAGATATGGCTTTTTTTGCAATATCTTTCCCATACTGGCTAGGCTCTGCATAAGAATAAGTGTGAAATAGTAATATTAAGAAAATAAAAACAAATACTTTTTGCATAGAGAAAAAAAAGAGGGCATATAATGCCCTCATATAATGATTAGCTTAATGCTATAATTTTATTTGCAACAGAATCAGACTGAACATTTGCACTAGGGAAAATTTCACCAAAGTTTGACTGTAATCTTGAAGCAAAAGCATCAACATCAGATACTGCAAGCATAGAACCTAATGAATTGATAGTGTCCCCTTGACCCATAGCAATATCTTTTGCTAAGTTATCCATATTAGCTGTGATGAATTCATATACTTCAATGCTAACTGCTTTGTTAATATGACCTCTACAGTTCATAGTACCTGTTGACATCGTGAAAGTATTAGAAAGAATACCGTTTGTAGAGAAAGCAGTAGTTTGAAGAATCCAACCACCATTTGGTTTACCAACTGTTTCCATTAATAAAGTGCCAACACCGCAACCTGCATTATTTCTAACTGTGCCAGCAAATGCAAGGGATGTCATCATAGAAAAAACAACAATAACTAATAAAAATTTTTTCATAATTAACTCCTACTATTTAGTTACTTAAGATTATACAAAATATTCTATACTGTCAACATATAAATAATAATTATTATTATTTATAATGAAAAATGCTTGTTTTACTTTAAAAATTTAGCTAAATGCTCTAAATATTCTTTTTGTATTCTTGGGTTTTGTATAATAGATGCATGGGGCGAAAAATCATCATACAGCAGAACTTTTTTCTCATGGGCTTTTTCATATAAACTTTCTGCGTTTTTATAGCTTATTATTTCATCTTTTTTAGAATGAATGATAATTGTATTTTTTACCTTACTTTTTTCCACATTTATAAGGGAAGAATACTTGCCTGTAATACCCCAGCTAATAGGATACTGCCAAGCCCATGTAAAAAAGTTTTTAGATGCTACTTCTTTTGATATGCTTTTCCAGGAAGTAAAAGTAGAATCTAATATTAGCACCTGAAACCTATCTGCATAAGGGGAAAAAGCTGCAATATGGGAAGCCACAGCACCCCCTAAACTTTGACCGTGGAGTATTAAATTTTTCTTATCCACCTTATTATCTTTCATTATGGCATCTACATACTCTAAACCATCATAAAGCACCCCTTCAATATCTGGTTTGCCTTCTGAAATCCCATAGCCCCTGTAATCAAATGTTAGCAGGTTATAGCCGTTATCTAAAACCCACACCATACCCACACTTTCAGTGCTTATATTATTGGAATTGCCATGTAAGAAAAATATTGTGCCTTTTGGGTTTTTCACCTTAGTTTTAAAATACCAGCCGTGAAGCATCTTCCCCTTATCTGTTTCCACAAGTATATTTTCCGGGGCATACTTACATGTTTCAGGCATATAATATAATATTTTCTGAGGGTAGAAAAAATATTTTTCGCAACCTGCTAATATAAATACAAGTAAAATAAGTAGTATTTTAGTATATTTTTTCATACTGTATTTTCATATTTTTATAAATTTTGTCAAGTGTAATTTTTATAGTAAATTTCCTTGACAAATATGCACCGCCATATATAATGACAAGATTTATTTTAAAGGGGCGGTTTATGAATAAAATATTTGTTTTATCATTATTTTTATTTTCAACTATTTTATTATCATCAGCTTACGCTTATGATTATCCTTCGGCTTACGACTTTTTTATATCCAGGCAGGCAGAAAAAAATAATACTCTTCCACAGTATATTAAGCCAGATTTTATTCGCGATGACTATAAAAGGGTATTGCCTGATGCTAATAATGAAGATTTAAGTTTTTTTCAAAAATACCCAGTGGAGTTTCACTTAACTTCTAATTTTACATACTCCATACCTGCAAACACTTTTAATATGCGTGATTTTTATGCAACTTTAGGGCAAACTTTCCATAACGATTATATGCAGCTTACAGGCTTTGTTACTGCTAATGGTTATTTTGATACACATGACCCACTAAAAGATTACGGCTATATTAAAGGAAATGTTGGTTTATATGACGGTGGTCTTCAAGCTATATTTTTAGATAGAATAATAGTTGCTGTTAGAGGTAGAGCAACTTTTGATATAAATGCTAATACTTTTATGCTTATGCCACATTATTATGACACTACATTAGATGTTTTTAATAAGGAAGCACCGTTTTATACAGATATACCGGGCTATCATCTGCCACAAAATATGAACGGTGCAGGTATTAGGGTTGGCTTTATTGGCAAACATTATGAAATAGCATACTCCCAAGGGGACTTTATGCATGGTATTCCAAAAGCATTTTTAGCAAAATTTAACCTGCCAAATATGGAATACAGGTTTTTATACGGCCATGAAAATAGAAATGCCCCTGCCAGCTGGTCTAGTGAGCTTTCCAGCTCTTTAGTGCAGGTTTCTTCCACATTTAGATACCCATTTTTAAATAATAAATTATGGGTTAATGCTATTGCAGAATATACATGGCGAGAAAATGATGTGAGAGAAGTGCCACAGGCAAGTTTTACAGGTGATACTTCAAATTTTGCTCCTGATGCTCATTATGTACGTTTAGAGCAGGCAATAGAATATTATATGTTAAATTTAGCACTTCGCGAAATTATACAAGTTAGAAATGGTGTTACAAAAGCATATTTAGAATATGCTATATATGGTAAATTTAAAGCAGATATGGCTGAATTTACTTTAGGTTTCCAAGGCTCAACCGATGGCAGATATTATATTTCAGGGGGTATTAAGTTTTAATGAAAAAATTATTTTTAATCTCTTTACTTGCTTGTTTTTTTGCTACTAATGCTTATGCTGCTCCAGAAGTGGATTTTAACCTTTTTACAAGCTCTTATGCTTATAATGGTGAAAACACTCAATGGGAGGAAACAAGAACAACTTTAACTTATTTTGAAAACTTTACAGAAGCTTCTTTTAAAATAAAATTTAATGAGCTTATAGATGTGGATTTAGGTATGGCTGTGCTTACACCTTTTACCTTTGAATTTCCAGATAATGTTAGGTTTTTTCCTATTATAACTTCAAGAATAGGAAATGATGCAGTGCAGTTAAGAATAGGCACATTAAAAGGCGGCCATAACCTGCCAAGCCCTATTCGCGACCCACTTATGGATATGACACCTGTTGTTCGCTCCACAGTAGATAATACATTAATAAAAGACGGCCCAGAAACATATAAATATAACGATAAATTTACCCATGGTTATTATGAATATGGTGCATCTTTTGAATGGTTTAAAGGTGGCAGAGGCGAAATATATATGAACTGGCAAATATTACATACAGAACGCCACAGGGAGCGTTTTGATGTGGGCTTAACTTATGCTTTAGATTTTGTTTCCCCTATTTTTACCCCTTATATGGCTATGCATTACTGGCATAATGGGGGCAATTAATATCCTTTGGTGGTAAATAGCACCACAAAAGAACGCACCCCGGCTATTACAGAAAACTATGTTGGTGCATTAGGTGTGAATAGTAAATGGTTATCTATATTATATCTTGCAAGCTATAATATTCCAGATAGGGATAATAATATTACTCAGTTTGGCCACGGCTTATTTCTTCGCGGCACAATACCTGTAAAAAACTGGTTTGAAATAGAGCCTTTAATGTTTGTTTCCGGCTGGTACTTAAATAAGGACCACAGGTTTATTAGTGTTGAAGGCGACCCATTTTTTAGAGTGCCATTTTATGCAGGGCTTAATATTAAAAAAGAATTTGTGTTTGATAAGGGCATAAGCTTATCACTTGGTTTTATAAACGGTGTATTCTTAACAGAAACCGGAGAAATCGGTGGCAGGTATGACCAGTCATTAAGCTTTAATTTCACTTATAATATACCTGTTACAAAAAGATAATATATTTTATTTATTATAAAAAAAGCTCCCTTTTATATAAAAGGGAGCCAAAGTTTCAAACGTGTAGGGACTGTGTAAAAATACCCATATGTATGTGTGAGTATTTATTTTATCTTTTTTCTTTTTTTCTTATACTATTTTCCTGCTTCTGCTGTTTTTGCTGGCACATTACCTAAAGATATTGTTTTTGCAATAATATTATAAGCACCTATTACTACATATACTTTTGCATCTTTAATTTCTGCTGTTGTTTCATTTGTTACTTTTACAGTGTAAGTATCTGCAGTTTTAGTAACTACTACCTTTAAACCAGTTGTTGCTTTTACATTTTCTTCTGCAGTTGTAGAAAATACTATTTGTGATATTTCTTTAATATCATTCATATTTACTGTTGCATCCCATTGTGCATTATTAGTATTGGTAATAGTTGGGTAGCTAATATATACATCACCTATTTTTTTAGCAATTAATTTGTTACTATCTTTTAAGGTATAGTATTCTGTATCATATGTAATAAAGTTTGTTGCTTCTTTAAAAGTGAAAGTATATTCGCCGTTATTATTTGTTACAGGTGAGATTTCTGCTAAAGCTTTTTCTGCATCTGCAAATAAAAATTCAGTATTATGAGTAAATTCATTTTTTTTGCTTTCAGCATTTTCTTTTATTGTGCCAAAGCCTCTTGCAAATTCATTAAATTTACCTAAATCATCAATACCACTAGTTGCTAAATTATTATTTAATAAAGTAGTCATGTGTTTTGTATATGTTTCATTACTAGCTGTTTTTGATAAAGAATCTTTTGAAATTTGAATTAATGCATCATTATATCCACCAGCTTGTCTTTTACCATTTCTACCAATTACTTCAAATGGGTAATCATTAAGTGCATTATTAATATTTTCATTACTTCTAATAAATGTTTCTTTTTTACCTTCTGCTGATAAATAGTGAAGAAGACCGTTACTGCCTGGGAATTTTAATACAAATGGAAGTGCATTTAATTTTGTTTCTAAATTTGATGCTTCTTCTACTGTTGAAGCATAAGGTTGAACCAATGGGAACTTGGTAAGATTATATTTGCCATCTGGCTTAGTTATTACAGGTGGCTACGCCCCCGTTTGAATTTGATGAATTACTACTGTCATCTGCGCATCCAGCAAATGAAAATACTGCTACTGCTGAAAGCATAAACATTAAAAATTTTTTACTACATTTCATAGTAATATTAACAGATTTTTATATAAATAAGCTTATTTATCAAGTTATTTTTTTAAAATAATTACTATTATTCTTTTAATCTGTTGCTAAATATAAGTTTTTATTGCTTAATTTTTTTATTATTTTATCTTTTTATGCTTTTTAAAATTATTTTTTAATGAGTTTTTATTTAAAGGAACATTTTATTTGAAAAAGTTGTAAAATGTAAAAGAAAATAAGCTGTGGAACATATATTCCACAGCCTTATATATTTATTTGCTCGATTCTACATACTCTACTATTTTTTGAGCTATTGTTTTTATATTTTTTTCAAATTTTTCCACATCTTTTTCCAGTAAAGTTATACGGAAACCAAGTAAGTTTGTAAAAAATGAAGTAAGCGGCACAAGGCAAATACCTGTTGCACCAAGCAGGTTATATGCAAAGCGTTTATCATGCTCTGAATTATTATCCAGCAGATTATTTACATAATCTCTCACTTCTTTATTTTCTATTTCTAAATACTGCCTGTTATTAAAAACAGCCTCATTAAATACCACACTTAAATAAAATGCACCATTACTTCTATTTACCACAATATATGGCACATCTTTTAATATATTATAAGCCATATCTGCTAATTTTTCATAATGGGTTACCCTTGCCTGCAGGTATTTTGCATATTCTGGGTGCTCTAGTAATTTTGGTATTGCCATTTGTGGCATGGTGGTAGAGCAAACCTCTGCCTGTTTTTGCTTAAATATGGCTTGTATATACTTATCAAAATCTGGGTCTTTGCCGTAGTTATACACTTCTATCCAGGCACACCTTGCCCCTGGCCAAGGCACTTCTTTTGATAATGAATTCATACTAATTGCAGGCACATCACCTATTACTTCTGAAAGATATGGAGTGTTTTGCCCGTTATATATCATATTGTGGTATATTTCATCTGCCACTATAAAAAGGTTATGCTCTTTTGCAATGCGAACAACTTCTTCCAGTTTTTCCCTTGAATATACATAGCCTGTTGGGTTATCTGGGTTTATTATTAAAATACCCACAATAGAATGGGCACTTTTCACTTTTCGCATTAACTCCCCTAAATCTGGGGCCCAGTTATTATATGGGTTCATTTTATATGTATTTGGTGGAAAGGAAGCATGAGCCACTTCTGCCATAAAATGGGTAGAATATGTTGGCTCTGGTAATATTATACGAGCATCAACGCGGATAACAGAATAACTTCTTGCAATGGCATCCCCTAAGCCATTAAAGAATATAATATCATCTTTAGTGATTTGAGCACCGCCTAAAGCATTTCTTTTAGCAGCTAAATATTCCCTGGTGGCATCTACACCCTTTGTAGGCGAATAAGCAAAAGACATATTATCATCTACCACTTCTTTAATAACATCTTTAACCCATTCAGGCACCTGCTCCCCTTTCATAACAGGGTCGCCAATATTTTCCCAGGAAATATCCATTCCCTTAGACTTCATAAAATTAGCAATTTCCACAATATTTCTAATCTCATAAGTCAAACCACTACCTATCGTTGCGAAATCTGCTCTCATTGTATCACCTTTTAATATATATAATAGTATTTAATAATCTCTTTTTACTGTGCATGGATGCACTGCCTTTAGTAAGTAAATAAAGGGACTTGCTCCCTTATTTACGCCAAATAAAAAATTCACGGACGAATTTTTTATTATTGTCAAATGAGATTGCGAAATCTGCTCTCCCTCATCACCTTTTAATATATATAATAGTATTTAATAATCTCTTTTTACTGTGCATGGA
>CAMEOC010000008.1 GCA_945929285.1 uncultured Mucispirillum sp. | reverse complement strand
GCAGAAGAAGATGATGAAGATGTGGTTTCTGTTTCAGCAGGTAAAACTTCAGGGGCAACAGCTTCCGGCAAAACTGTAGATGTGCATGGCATAAGGTATTTTTCAGATAAAGATTATACAAGAATAGTTATAGACTTATCAAACAATGCAGAATATTCAAGCCACTGGTTAAAAGCAGATGCAGCACTGCACAAACCACCCCGCTTAACTATTGATATTAATAATTCCATACTTGGCAGTAATGTTTCAAGAAATTTATCTATTAAAGACGGGCTTTTAAGTGCCGTTCGCCTAGGATATCACCCACAGGAAAAACGCACTAGAGTTGTGCTTGATTCTGAAAATGTGAAAGATTTTACAGTTTTTCAAATGAGTAACCCTAGTAGAATTGTGGTAGATGTATTTAATGCAGAGCGGAAAGAAGAAGTTAAACGCACGCCTAATATTGTGGCACAAAATAATACCGCAAGCCCAAAACCAGCCAGCAAACAAAATGATATGAAGCTAAAAGGGCCAAATGATTTACCAAAGGATATTACTTTAGGTGCAGCTTTAGGCTTAAAAATAAGAACAATAGTAATAGACCCAGGCCACGGTGGAAAAGACCCAGGGGCAGTGTATAACGGTATGCGGGAAAAAGATATTGTTTTAGAAATAAGTAAATATCTTTATGACTACTTAAAAGCAGACCCAGACTTAAATATACATTTAACAAGAGATAAAGATATTTTTATACCTTTAGAAGAAAGAACAGCCATAGCCAATAAATTAAAGGCAGATATATTTGTTTCTATCCATGCCAATGCTGCAAAAAATAAGGCAGCTTCAGGGCTTGAAACATTTGTATTTAATGTTACAAACGACAGGGCAGCTTTAGAAGTGGCAGCTTTAGAAAACCAGGCTACCACAAAATCTATATCAGATTTACAGGGCATATTAAAGGATATTTTAAAATATTCAAAGCTGGAAGAATCAGTTTCTTTAGCAGGCTCAGTACAGAGCAATTTAGTAAAAAGTGTAAACGCCACTAAAAAGCAAAATTTAGGGGTTAAGCAGGCACCATTTTATGTGCTTGTAGGTGCTACTATGCCTGCCATACTTGTGGAAACTGGCTTTATATCTAATAATGAAGATGCAGCAAAGCTTAGGTCATCTGCTTATAGAAAGAAAGTGGCAAAAGGTATATATGAGGGTTTAAAAGAGTATATATCAAAATATAATAATTACTAGGTTGTGCTATGGGCTTTGAAAACCTTTTTGAGCCATCAAGACTTTTAACATATTTTTTAATTATCATGCGTATGGGCGGTATATTCTTTACTGCCCCAGTATTTAGCAGCACATCTTTAAATAACCAGGTGCGTATAATTTTAACATTAATAATATCACTTTTACTTTTACCAGTTGTAAAGCCAGTAACTATTACAGACCCAAACCTTTTATGGCTTGTAATATCTGTTACAAAAGAAATATTAATAGGAATATGTATAGGTGGTATGACAAGCCTGCTTTTTTCTGGTTTACAGCTTGGCGGTTATTTGGTGGATTACCAAATGGGCTTTAGTATGGTAAGTGTTATGGACCCTACTACAAACTCCAATGTATCATACTCTGGGCAGGTGTATAATATATTAGGCACATTAATATTTTTAGCCATTTCTGGCCACCATATATTTATGAGGGCAGTTTCCCAGTCTTTTGAATATATGCCTGTGGGAGATTTTAGTGTAACAAAAGATGCTATGATGTATGTAGTTTCCACCTTTATAAAAATATTTGTAATAGCAATACAAATAACAGCCCCAGTATTTATATCATTAATGGTAACAAATGTTATAATGGGAATACTGGCACGGCTTGTGCCGCAAATGAATATTATGGTGGTAGGCTTTCCTATTAAAATAACAATAGGTGCATTAATGCTTATAGCTTCTCTTCAATTTTTCTATATTACTTATGAAAAAGTAATATTTGAATATTTTAGGCAGATAAAGAAATTTTTTGAAATAAACGGCCTTGCAGGCGGATAAAATTATAAGAGTATAGTAAAATGGCAGAAAACCAAGACGGCGCAGAAAAGAGCGAAGAAGCCACAGCCAAGAAAAAAGAAGATGCACGAAAGGACGGCAATGTTGCAAAAAGTATGGACCTATCATCTGGGGTAATGCTTTTGGCAGCAATTGCAGCAATGTATGTATATGTGCCTTATATGCTTGATAATTTTGAAAATTTAGTGGAAGAATTTTTTAAGTTTAATAATTTTACAGTAACTCAAGATTCTGCTGCTGATATTTTTATGTTTATGATAGAGTTTTTAGCAAAAGTAACACTTCCAATATTTGCCCTGCTTTTTGTGCTGGCAATAGGTATAAATGCTTACCAGGTAGGGTTTTATATTTCCACAAAAGCCATAGAGCCTAAGTTTGAAAAACTTAATTTCTTTGCCAATTTCATGAAAACATTTTTTAATAAACGAAAAGTAGTAGAGCTTATAAAATCACTTTTTAAAATATTTGTACTAACGGCTTATGCCTGGTATTTAGTGCAGGAAGAATTAACCACCATAGTAAGAATGACAGATGCAGATTACAGGGACCAAATGGTATATTTAGGCCATTTAATATTTGATGTATCTATCCGTGTGGCAGCACTGGTGCTTATAATTGGTATTGCAGATTATGCTTATCAGAAATGGCAGCATAATGAAGATTTGAAAATGACAAAACAGGAAGTAAAAGAAGAATATAAGCAAATGGAAGGGGACCCAATAGTAAAAAACCGCATTAGGCAGGCTCAAAGAGATGCAGCAAGGCAAAGGATGACAGAAGAAGTTCCAAAATCAGATGTGGTTATTACAAACCCAACCCACTATGCAGTTGCAATTAGATATGATATGGAAGTGGATAGAGCACCAAAAGTGGTGGCAAAAGGGCAAAGGCTTATGGCATTAAAAATAAAGGAAATAGCAAAAATGAGCGGTGTAAAAATAGTGGAAGACCCACCACTTGCAAGAACACTTTATAACTCCTGTGAAGTAGATGAAGAAATACCTGAAAACCTGTATAAAGCACTGGCACAAATCTTAATGACTTTAGACAAGTTTAGAAGGGGCTAGGTTAGCTACTATAGTATATTTAAAATAAGTTTGTAAGTATTAAAGGCATAAGATTATTTGCTAATCGCTTATAATGACTAAAAGTATGGGAAAATATATTGCAATATTTTCTACTGCTTATGTTTGCACTAATTTAAAAAAATAAAACCATTACTTTTATATCTTGAGTTTTCCTAACCCACTACTTATTTATTTTAAGCTTTCCCATCTAGAAGCTATCTATTTTGAACTTTCCACCACTTTTGATTCCCAGGCTCAGCAGGTTTCAGATATGGTAGAAGGTATGGGCAGGTTAGTAATATTTCTAAATCAACAAGTGATGCACTAGAAACAAATATGGAATTTTTAGAAAATACAGCCAATACCACAAGAAAAGAAGCCGATAATTTAGATGAAGTAAGTAAAGATATGGGCTATATTTAAAAAAAGATACTGTTTCTTTAGCAGAAACAATACATCATTTAAATGAAAGCTCATCTCAAATAGGCAATATTTTAAATGTGATAAACGATATTGCAAACCAAACAAACTTACTGGCATTAAATGCAGCTATTGAAGTAGCAAGAGCAGGGGAAGCAGACCGTGGTTTTGCAGTGGTGGCAGATGATGTTAGAAAATTAGCAGAAAGAACTCAGCATGCCATAGGGGAAGTGGAAAGCATTATTAACGACCTTTTAAAAGATTCTGAAAGTGCAGCAGCTGCCATGGAAAAATCTGTGGGCAGTGTGCAGGAAGGGGATACAAATATACAAGATGTTACAGGGGAAATTAAAAAAGCAGTGGAAAATGTAACAAACTTATATACTGAAATGCAGCCAGTTTCCCAGTCTGTTTCAGACCAGTATGTAACCATACAAAGTGTTGTAGATAATGCTCAAGTGGTTGCAGCAGGTATAGAAGAAAGTAATGCTGCAGTTAATGAAGTAAATAAAACAGTAAGCCATATGCAGCAGCGAACAGAAAGGCTTAAAAAACTAATAGAACAATTTAGAGTATAAAAAGCAAAAAACCCATTCTAAAAATATGAGTGGGGTTTATTTTTTATAAGTAACATGTAATATATTATATATAGTATTTGACAATACAAATAGTTTTTTATAAAATATATGCAGTAAAATAATTACTAGTATTTTTTAAAACATATTTTAAGGATATTTATGGCAGACCAAAAACCTAAATCATCAGTTATATTAAGGAAAGTTTTAAAGCAGACAGATATTGTATTACCTCTTAGCTTTATGCTTATATTAGCCGTACTTTTTGTGCCTATTCCTTCTATAATACTTGACTTTTTCTTAGCCATAAGCATATCTTTAAGTATTATAATACTTTTTGTTGCCATATTTGCAGAAAAGCCTTTAGATTTTTCATCTTTTCCATTTATATTACTTTTTACAACACTTTTTAGGCTTTCATTAAACGTTTCTACCACAAGGACAATCTTACTTCACGGCCATGAAGGTCCAGATGCTGCCGGGGAAATTATACGGGCATTTGGTCAGTTTGTAGTAGGTGGTAACTATGCTGTTGGTATTATAGTGTTCTTGATTCTTGTTTTAATTAACTTTATGGTTATTACAAAAGGTTCTGGCAGGGTTGCAGAGGTTGCTGCCCGCTTTACATTAGATGCTATGCCTGGTAAACAAATGGCAATAGATGCAGACTTAAATGCAGGTATTATAGATGAAGATGAGGCTAGAAAACGCAGGGAAGATGTTAGAAGGGAGGCAGATTTTTACGGTAGTATGGATGGTGCTTCTAAGTTTGTACGCGGTGATGCCATTGCAGGCCTTATTATTACAGCCATAAATATTATTGGCGGCCTTGCTTTAGGTATGCTGCAGCACGGGCTTCCTGTGGCTGAAGCTGCCACAACTTATACCATATTAACCATAGGTGATGGTTTAGTTGGTCAGATACCGGCTCTTATTATTTCCACATCTGCAGGTATTATAGTTACAAGGGCAGGAAACGATTCCAGTGCAGGCACATTTTCAAAACAGCTGGCAAAACAGCTTTTTCCAAACCCAAAAATTTTGTTTTTAACTGGCGGTATATTACTTTTCTTTGCTATTATTCCTGGTATGCCAAAGCTTTCTTTTATTGTGGTTGGTTTAACACTTGTTGGTGTAGGCTATTTAATGCATAAAAAAGTGAAAATTGGTGGCGGTGCAGAAGATGAGGAAGAAGCAGAATCAACAGAAGAAAAACCACCAGCACCAGAGGAAGAAGAAGTAAAAGAGCTTTTAGAAATGGATACTATGGAGCTTGAAATTGGTTATGCCATTATTCCATTAGTAGATACAGATAAGGGCGGCACATTATTAAATAGAATAAAATCAATTAGGCGGCAGATAGCTTTAGAAATGGGTTTTATTGTGCCACCTGTTAGAATAAGAGATAATTTGCAGCTTGATGCAGATGAATATGTGGTGCTTTTAAGGGGTGTTAGAACTGCAAAAGGTTCTGTTATGCCTGATAGATATATGGTTATGAACCCAGAAGGGCCAATGGATGATATTCAAGGCATACCAACAAAAGAGCCGGCTTTTGGGCTGCCTGCAAAATGGGTAGATGAAGTGGAAAAAGAAAAAGCAGAGCTTTCAGGATATACTATTGTAGACCCTGCAACTATTATTGCAACCCATTTAACAGAAGTAATTAAGAAAAACTCCTTTGAGCTTTTAGGCAGGCAGGAAACACAAGATTTACTTGATAAATTAAAGGAAAAACACCCAAAAATTGTAGAAGATGTGGTGCCTGGTATTTTAGATTTATCTACATTAAATAGAGTTCTGCAAAACTTATTAAAAGAAAGGGTATCAATTAGAAACCTGCAGACTATTTTAGAATCTCTTGCCACATACGGCACAATGAATAAAGATATAGAATACTTAACAGAAAAAGTGCGGTTTGCTTTGCGTAAGCAGATTACAGAAAGTTTACTTGCTCAAGATGGCAAACTTTATGTATTTGCACTTCCTCAGCAGGCAGAACAGCTTATTATTAAAAGTATGCACCAGACAGATGAAGGTAAGGAAATTGTTATAGACCCAGCAACAGCAAGGAAAATATTAACAGGGCTTATGGAAAAAACAGAAGAAATCACAGCAAAAGGAATACCGCCTGTTTTATTTGTATCTCAACCTATTAGGTATGCTATGAGAAGGTTTGTGGAAAAATATTCGCCTAGCTTAAATATTATAGCACATACAGAAGTGGCAGATAATGTGCAGATAGATTCTTTAGGAACAGTTTTAATTAAAGATGATAAGTAATATTTCAAAATATTTAACTTTTATATTTTTAGCTGTATTTTTGCTAATTTTTTACAGCCACAGCTATGCCCAAAATAGAAAATGTGACTTTTATATAACAAAAAAAGATTTATCAAAAGCAGCTAAATCAAATGTAATAGTTTCCAATACTGCAAATGGCACAGCCTGTTATAAAAATATTGATAGCAGAATAATATACTACCCTTTAAAAAACGGCAGAATAGAAGGCAATGCTTATTTATATTACTATGAAGATGTTATAGAGTTTATTACCCCTTATAAAAACAACAAAAAAGAAGGTATTGCTAAAAGGTTTTACCCCAGTGGTGCATTGTTTTTTGAGTTTCCTTATAAAAATGATAAGTTAGAAGGCAGGGTAAAAGAATACTATGAAACAGGCCAGCTAAATAACTATATTACATATAAAAATGACAGAGCAGAAGGTGTGCAAAAAGATTATTATATAGATGGTGCATTAAAGGCCGTTTTTCATTATAAAGATGATGTAAAACATGGTAAAGTAGTAAAATATTATAATGATGGTACTATATCGCTTACAAGAAATTATTATATGGGTAGAAAAGATGGCGATGAAATAGAGTATTATGAAAACGGCAAAATTGAGCTTTTAACACCTTATAAGAAAGGTGCAGTTGATGGTGTTTTGAAAATGTATTATGAAGATGGTTCATTAATGATGACAATTGATTATAAAAACGACCTTCGCCATGGAAAAGTAAATAAGTATAATAAAGACGGCTCTCTTTATGCAGTTATAGATTTTAATAATGATAACATAGTAAAAGGCAAGTGTATGAACGGCCATGTAATGACTGAAAAAGAGTTGGAAAGGTATTTTTACAGCATACATAGAATAGAGTGCAAATAATATATTTATGGAGATGTTTTAATGAAAGCTATCACAAAAACTAAGCTTATATGTACCATAGGCCCTGCTTCTAGTAGTGAAGAAACTATTAGAAAAATGATTGCAAATGGTATGAATGTAGCTCGTCTTAATTTTTCCCACGGAACTCATGAAAGCCATAGAAATACTATTAATATGGTTAGAAAAATAGCAAAAGAAATGGGTATAAAAATAGGGTTTTTACAGGATTTGTGCGGCCCTAAAATACGCCTTGGTAAACTGCCGGAAGAAGGTGTTAGGTTAATTGTTGGAGATTATGTGGCACTGGCTTCTTCTGATGAAAAATGCGAAAACGCTTTACCTGTTGATTACCCAAAACTTCATGAAGAAGTGCAGGTAGGTGAAAGAATACTTTTAGCAGACGGTATGATGGAACTTCGTGTTAAGGGTATAGATGATGTAAAAGTAATATGTGAAGTTATTACTGGCGGTGTGGTTTACACTAAAAAAGGTGTTAATATGCCACAGTCTGATTTACATATTTCAGCATTCAGTGAAAAAGACAGGCTTGATTTAGAAATGGCTTTAGAAGAAAAGCTTGATTTTGTAGCCCTTTCTTTTGTGCGTTCTGCTAAAGATTTAGAAGAAATAAAAAGCATTATAGATAAAAGCGAACATAAGCCATTATTAATAGCAAAAATAGAAAAACCACAGGCGGTTACAAATTTAGAAGAAATATTAGATGTGGTAAATGGTGTAATGGTTGCCCGTGGTGATTTAGGGGTGGAGATGCCTTTAGAAGAAATACCCCATGTGCAAAAGCACATTATATCCCAGGCTAAAAAAGCAGGCAGAATAACAATTACAGCAACCCAAATGCTTGCAAGTATGGTTAAAGCTCAACGTCCTACCCGCGGGGAAACTACAGATGTGGCAAATGCAGTAATAGATGGCACAGATGCTTTAATGCTTTCAGATGAAACAGCCAACGGCGACTATCCAGATGTGGCAGTTGCAACCCTTGCCCGCATTGCAAGAGCAGCAGAGCTTCATAATAAACATACTCCAGATTTTGACAGCTCACTTTTTAGAAACAGCCATTCCTTTACTTTAGCCATAGGCAGGGCAGCCTGCTGGTTAGCAAAAGATGTGGAAGCAAAAGCCATAGTAAGCTACTCTGCCACAGGGCTTGCCCCATACTGCATATCAAGGTTTAGGCCAGAATGCGAGCTTTTAGTATTAACCTTTGAAGAAAGGGTATGCTCTATGATGAGCTTAATATGGGGAGCACAAGCAGTTTACAGTGAAGTGATGACAGATATGGAATCAGTTGTGGAAACAGCTAAAATAAAAGCCATAGAAACAGGGCTTGCAGAAGTGGGGGATACTATTATTGTAACAGCAGGTATGCCTTTTGGTAAAACAGGTACCACAAGCCTTTTAAGGTTAGTTCAAATATAAATAAAATATTTTAGCCTAATAAGTAAAATTATTAGGCTATATTTTTTTATAATTTCACATCTCTATTACAGTCTTTAGAGTAAATATATATAAAATCATCACTTCCTACACCATAACCACCCTGCAAACAGTAAGAAGCCATAAAAATATAATCACCTTCTTTCACCATATACCAGCTATTATCAAGATTATACATACCCATACCTGAAAGTATATAAGCACCATGCTCTTGGTAATGGGTTTCTAAATAACCGTGGCTTGCTCCACTTTTAAAGCAAAGTATATGAAATTTAAAGTCATAGGCAAAATCTGCAGGAAGTAAATCTTTTATAAATACATTTTCCATATTCTCAAAATTTCTATAAGCTAAATCATTTATATTTCCAATAACAGTTTTCGGGTAAAAATCTTTTAAAGGCTCATATTTTCGTTTATAAAGCAATAATTTTACATGCTTATTACTTTTATTTTCAAAACAAAGTTTATAATTATTTGGGCAAAAAAATAACCACCGCTTTTAAGTAATGCTTTTTGTTCTTGATTATATACTTCTATTTTCCTTTTTATTACAAATAAAAATACTTTTCTTCACTATTATTAACCCCAAAAATATTTTTGCCATTTTCTTTAACAGTTATAATATAATCAACAAAAGAAGCTCCAAGTTTTGGGGAAGGAAGTATGCTTATATCACAAAATTCATAGCCGTATATATTGTTTTTCACAAGGCCGTCAGGCTCAATTAAAGCAAACATATCTTTTTTTATTACAGACCTGTTTTCAAGTATATCATACCTGTAACCAGTTTTATTATTAATATAACCCATATAACACCCCATTGTTTTAGTAAATTAATATATACAGTTTACTATTTCAATGGTAAATTACTCCACATTTATTATACAATAAACATATAAATTTATTGCTAGTAAAAATATTTTATGATAGAGTATAAACAACTATATTTTTGCGAGGTTATTATGATAGCTAAAGAAGGATATCCGTTTATTATCAGTGCACTTGTGGCAACTATTCTATTTTACATTATCCCACCTTTTATATGGGTTACTATATCAATACTACTTTTAGCACTATTTATCTGGTTTTTTAGAGACCCTGAAAGAAATACCCCAGTAGATGAAAATATTGCAGTTTCAGCAGCTGATGGCAAAGTGGTTGAAGTGGAAGAAGTGGAGTTTAAAGGGGAAAAATATAAAAAAGTTGGTGTTTTTATGAATGTATTTTCTGTGCAAGTAAATAGAACACCAGTTACAGGAACAGTTACTTCCATAGAGCATATTCCTGGTAAGTTTGTAAATGCCAGCAGGCCAGATGCTTCTATTATAAATGAAAGAAACATTGTTACTTTTGATACAAAACACGGCCAAATAATAGCGGTGCAGGTTGCAGGCCTTGTGGCTAGAAGAACTGTAAGCTATGTAAAAGAAGGGGACTTAATGTCTACTGGCGATAGGTTTGGTATGATTAAGTTTTCCTCTCGTGTAGACCACTATTTTCCATTATCAGCTGAAATCACTGTAAAAGTGGATGATAATGTTAAAGCAGGGGAAAGCATAATTGCTAAATTTTAATAAGGTTACGGTCTAAGGTATATATGAGTATGTTATCTAATAAACAAAACAAATTAAATATGACACTTCGCCACAGAAATATTATTCTGCCTAATGCTATTACAATACTTGGGCTTTTCTGTGGTGTATATTCTATAATGCTTTCAGTAGGCAGTATGAATGTAAAAGGAGATAACTTTGTATTTGCTGCTTATCTTTTAATATTAGCTGCTTTTTTTGACGGCATAGATGGCAAAGTGGCAAGAATGGTAAACGGCACCAGTGATTTTGGAGTTCAGCTTGATTCTTTAAGTGATATGGTTTCTTTTGGTGTAGCTCCTGCTATACTGGTTTATGAATGGTTTTTAAAAGGTTTTGGCAGGCTTGGTATTGTGGCAGCTTTCTTTTTTATTGCAAGTGGTGCATTAAGGCTTGCTAGATTTAATGTGCAAAGCGGTAAAATAAGCAATGTTTATTTTGTGGGGCTTCCTATTCCTGCAGCTGCTGCTTTTATTGCCACAAGTGTGCTTTTTATATATGAGCTTAATTTAGATTTAACAAAGGCAGCCCTTTCCATATTTTTTCTAATAAGCATATATGTATTGGCATTTTTAATGGTTAGCACAGTGCCATTTTATAGTTTTAAAAAGGTTAGCTTTTTTAAAGCACACCCTTTTCAAACTCTTGTGCTGCTATTAATATTTATATCTATTTTAGTGCTTTATTTTGAAATTGTTTCATTTATTATGATTATAACATACATTGTTATAGGTATTTTAATGGCTTTATTTAAGGCTTTAAAAGGTAAACCAAAGCAGGATGAGCCTTCTGAAAATGAAGCCGTATAGTTTTTTTGGAGTTTTAAATGCGTAAATTAATATTTTTTGATACAACTTTAAGAGATGGTGAGCAGTGCCCAGGCTTTAGCATGAAAACAGAAGAAAAAATCCGCCTGGCATTACAGCTGGAACGCCTTGGGGTAGATGTTATAG
>CAMEOC010000007.1 GCA_945929285.1 uncultured Mucispirillum sp. | reverse complement strand
TAGGTGTATAAAGCCTGCAATAAATAACCAAATATTAAATAATAAGCAGGCATTAAATATATTCTAAATAATAAATTCTAAGATTACTCGCACTGGCTCATAATAGACTAATTAAAATTTTTATTAAAAAATCTGTCCATAGATTTTTTAAATAGTTGCTTTGGTCGCAGTGAATGCTCCCTTGCTTACTAAAGAGCCTTTATCCTAAAGGCTTGTATGCTTACACTATACTTTTCCCACTCTTTACTGTCTATACTGAGCCTTAAGGCCAAGTATCTAGGAGTATAGTATTTGCAATATATAATACCAAGTGGTAAACATAGTCTTGCCTTTAAACTTTCAGATTATTCGATTTTGCTCATAATGACATTATTTTAGCTTTATATTTGTACAAAGATTAATTATATATACTAGCTAGAAATTTTATAATAATCGTATTTAGTTTAAGTAAGGACATATAAGTATGAATTATCTGTATAAAGCATTCCCACACTTTACTGTCTATACTGAGCCTTAAGGCGAAGTATCTAGGTGTATAAAGCCTGCAATAAATAACCAAATATTAAATAATAAGCAGGCATTAGATATATCTAAACCATAAACTTTCAAGTGCTTGCATGTTTACTAAAGAGATATTATCCTAAAAGGTTATATAGCACTACACTTTTACCACATTACATTATTTTGTATATTTTTCTATTAATTTATCTAATATACCCACTAAGTTTGTAACGGTTTCTTGTAACTGGTTTATACCTGCAAGGGCTTCTTCCCTGTTATTTGCTGCAACAGCATCCATAACCTTATGGCCTAAAGTATGAACTTGAGCATGTATTGGTTCTATGGCATTAAAATCTGCATCTTTACCAAAAATCTCTTTACCGTTACTGTAATAAAATTTACCAAAAGCACAGTTATAATGGTCTGGTAGGTTTATATAGTTGCCTTTCATAAAGTTGCTGTATACATTATACATAAATTTTAAATGGGCTATTTTTGCATTTAAGAAATAAGCCCCTTTAGAGCTGTATTTTATTTGTGATATTCTATCTACCACCGCATTAATAGATTTTTCCATTATGGCAAAATTATCTATTAACTCGTTCATTAAGTTAGATGTGTTATAGGTTAGGTTCTTAATATCATTGGAATCATTACTGATTTTATCGCTAATATTACTATTAACCGATGTTATTTCATTTATTTTATTAAGCATAATAGATATTTCATCAGAAACATTTAATATATCATTAAAATACTTATGGGCTAAAACAGTTTGGTTTTGCTGGTTTAATATATTTTCAGAAACATGACCAGTTTGATATGAAACTTTTTCAATATTTTGCTGAATTTCGCCAATTATAGATTTTATCTCTGAAGTAGAATGGTTAGTTTTATCTGCCAGCTGCCTAACTTCATCTGCCACCACAGCAAAGCCTTTGCCTGCTTCCCCTGCTCGCGCAGCTTCAATGGAAGCATTTAATGAAAGTAATGCAGTTTGCTTAGCTATTTCTTCAATAACAGAAACCACAAGGCCTATTTTTTCTGCCCCTGCATTTAATATACTTATTTGCTCCTGCAAAATATTTACAGATGAATTAATTTCTTCTGTCATATTGCTGGCCTGGGTAATAGCATCTGCCCCATTTCGTGTAAGCTCTAAAGATTTTGAGATATTTTCTAATATTTCATGAGATGAGGCAGAAAGGCTTTTAATAAATGATATAACTTCTTCAATGGAAGCATTTATACTATCAGATTTATTATGGCTTATACTTATGCTTTCATTAACCACAGCAATAGAAGATGATACAAATAATGATTTTGCACTGGCATTACTTATCATTTTATAAAAATCTAATACATTGGTATCTATACAAACCATTATTTTATTTATAGATGATGCAATATCTGTGCAATATGTGCAGTTTTCCTGGCCGTCTGCCCTAGCAGATAAATCAAGCACATTATTATTTTCATACTTCATATCAAGCACAATATTGCCAATTTTTTTAATGAGCTTTCTTACAATAAATATGGTAATACCAATATGGGCTAAAGCCATAATAATAGATAAATAAACAGGAAGAACACCCAGTAATATAAGGGTTATAAGGATAACATAATAAATGGAAGAAAGTATAAACTGTGTTAAAAATGTCATAACTACCTCATATATAAAACTAATACTTAAAAACTCATAGTATATTACTTCATATTAGTATAAGTATAAAAAAGGCAAATTTCAAGGCATTTAGTATAAAGCTTTATATTTCTTCCATAAATTAATGTTTATTTTTTAATAGTTGAGCCAGTCGCCTTCTAAGTAATGGTCTATTAACTTATCAAGCATATCTATTAACTTGTCCACATTAGACTGCAGCTCTAAAAGCACTTTATAAGCACCTACTCTATCTTTCTTCTCAATTTTTTCCATAACCATATGGCCAAGAGTATGCACTCTTTCATGTATTGGCTCAATATCTCTATACACTTTATCATTAGAGAAAAGCTTCTGGCCTAAGTTATAATAAAACTGACCAAAAGCACATGTTCTATGGGTAGTAAGTGTAGTAGATTTATTTTGCATATAGTGAGTATATACATTATACATAAATTTCAAGTGAGCACTTTTTGCCCTTAAAAAGAGAACGGCACGGCTTGAATATTTAATGGAAGAAACCCTTGTAGTAAGCTCGCCCATAGCATCTATCATTACATTATAGTTTACCACAAGCTGCTGCATTAAATTATCAGTAGTTTCTGAAACTTCCATAATATCTTGAGCATCTCGGGCTATCTGCTCATTTACACCAGAGTGCAGCTGCATGGTTTTAGTAATCTCATCACTTGTAACACTAACCCTTTCAGAAAAATTAAGTATTTCTGTAAAGTTTTTATATACAATTTCAGTTTGGTCTTTCTGCTGGCTTATCTGGCTAAATATATTACTGGTTTGAAATGATACTTCTTCAATATAGTTTTGAATTTCAGAAACCATTTCTTTAATTTCATTGGTAGATTTTGTAGTTTTATCTGCTAATTTCCTAACTTCATCTGCCACCACAGCAAAGCCTCTACCTGCTTCCCCTGCTCGCGCTGCTTCTATGGCTGCATTTAAAGAAAGCAATGCAGTTTGTTCTGAAATATCATCAATAACAGAAACGATTACACCAATTTTTTCAGCCCCGGAGTTTAATTCTTCTATTTTTTTACCAAGGGAGGAAGCAGAATCAGAAATACTTATCATTAAATCTTTAGCATGCTCCATAGCAGTAGAGCCATTTTTAGTTAAATCAAGAGATTTATTAATATCAGAGTTAATCTCCTCAGAAGTTTGTGTAATTTTACTAATATAACCCACTAAATTATTAATGGAATCATATATATTTTGTGCGCTTTGTGCATTTTTTGTAATACTTTCATCCACTGTGGCAATGGAAGAAGAAACTGTTAAAGAGCGTCCTTCAGCATAAACTATTAACTTATAAAACTCTAAAATAGTTTTATCAGTATTTCGCATCATATGGTTTAATGATTTTGCAATACTTCTACAATGCTCGCATTTTACATTTTGGTCTGCCCTTTTTCTTAAATCTACTATCTCATCTTCTTCTGTTGCCATAACATTGGCAATATGTAAAATAGAAGATAGTATATTTTTCACAGAAAAAAATGCCATTGGGAAAAATATTGCATAAAGTATAAGTGATACTACTGTTGGAATAATGTCTAGTTCAGATAATACTATAACTACTGCAAGATAAAAAAGAATGAAAAAAAACAACGCTTTAAAACTGATTTTAAACATAGGTAACTCCAATTTGTTATAGTGTATTTAATTTTCTTGCACTTATTAAAAAAGCACTGTGGTTATATATCCACATTTCTGGGCGAACAGACATACCGTCCACCTTCCAAGGTCTTCTAGTAAATTCTGCTGTTTCAATATTTGAAAAACTGCCAGAGTCTTTTAAAGCATCCACAAAAGTTTTCACCTGTAAAATAGTTGGCAGGTAAGCAATAATAAGGCCGCCGTTTTTTAGGCCTGTTTTTAAGTGAGGCACAACATGCCAAGGCTCTGGCAAGTCTAAAAGCACTCTGTCATAAGTGCCGTCTATGCCATCATATATGCTTCTAACTTCAATGGTGTGGTTTTCTGGTGTGCTGCCAAAGTATGTTTTTATAAATTTAGCAGACTGCTCTGCAAAATCTGCCCTAATTTCATAACTTGTAAGACTGCCTGTGCCTGCTAATGCCCTTAAAATTGCAATAGATAAAGCACCCTGGCCTATGCCTGATTCTAAAACTTTTTGGTGTGGGGCAACATCTGCCCACATAAGCATGGCAGCAGCATCTTTAGGGTAGATAATCTGAGCCTGCCTTTTTATATTCATAACATAGTCCATATAAGTTGGGGTATATACAAGGTAGGGGTGGCCCATAGTGCTTTTGATAATGTCACCTTCTTCTAGTGTGGCAATATCATTATGTTCTATATAGCCATAATGGGAGGAAAATCTGGCACCCTCTTTTAAGGATATCATATACTGCTTATCTTTTTTATCAGATAATATGACAAGTTTATTAAATTCGAACATAAAATAAAATGCTCCCAAAGATTAATGACATATTTTATACAAATATTATATAGAATGCAATAGTTTATATGAAAGTGCTAAAAATATTTACAAGTATAATTAGATTAATATAAATAGTGGCAGAAGTTGATGTGTTATTGTATAAATATAAGTAATGATAAATATATGTAATTATCTAGTTGCATAACAATATTCAATATGATATAAATATCAATACTGGAAGGCTATAAATGAGATACTTAGGCAATAAAACTAGAATACTAGATAATATAAAACATGTCTTAAATGATAATAATATACAAGGAGAAATATTTTGCGATTTATTTGCAGGTTCAGGAGCTGTTGGAGATCTGCTAAAAGAAGATTATTTGATTATTTCAAATGACTTTTTAACAAGTATGTATATAATTAATAACGCAAAACTGTTAAATAATCGTACTCCTTTATTTACGAAATTTATAGAACATTATAATATAACACCATTTGAATATTTTAATAATAAAAATTATACATATGAAGAACATTATTTTGTTACAAATCAATATTCACCCAAAGGGAAAAGAATGTTCTTTACAGAGAAGAATGCTATAAAAATAGATGGTATTCGTCTGGAAATAGAAGAACTATTTAAAAGCAATTTATTAAACCATAATGAAAGAGTTTATTTAATAGCATCTTTATTGGAAAGTGTTATGTCTATTTCAAATACAAGTGGTACATATGAGGCATATCTAAAGCAATGGGATAAAAGAGCTCTTAAAGATTTAATCTTAAAGCCACTCCAATTAAATAATACTAATAAGATAAAACAAAATATAGTCTACAATACAGATAGCAATACTTTATTAAGAGAGATTAGTGGAGATATTTTATATATAGATACTCCATATACTGTTACAGATTATAATTCAGCTTATCATATATTAGAGAGTATTGCAAAATATGATTATCCAGAAGTTGGAGGTATTACAGGAAGAAGAAAAGTAAAACAATTAAAATCAAAATATACAAGAAAAGAGACTGCACTAAAAAATTTTGAAGATTTATTTAGGCAGGCTCAATTTAAAGATATAATTGTAAGTTATAGTACCCAAGGACTTATTGAAATAGAAGCTTTATTAGAATTAGCAAAAAAATTTTCGGTAAAAGATTCTATTAAACTATATAAATTTCCTTACAGAGAATATAAAAATATACGTTCAAGTAATAAAGGAAGTTCGCTTTATGAAATAATAATATATTTTAAAAAAGACAATGAAGCCATTAGGGCACCACTAAATTATTCTGGTAGTAAATACGAATTAACAAAAGAATTAATTAAAATATTGCCTAAGCATATGTCAAGTTTTGTTGATATGATGGGTGGAGCATTTAATGTTGGGGTAAATATTGTCGCAAATCAGGTCGTATATAATGAAGTATTGCCTCATACCTACAATATTATAAAATATTTACTAAGTTTAGAAGATAATGAAATAATAAAAACAATAGAAGAAATAATTCATAAATATAGTTTATCTAAAAGCAATAAAGAATCTTATTTAAAATTAAGAGAAGACTTTAATCATAATAAAGAAATTGAAAAATTATTTGTGTTACACATGTTTTGTTTTCAAAATCAAATGCGTTTTAACTCAAAAATGGAATTTAATACTCCAATTGGTAATTGTAGTTACAATGCAACTATACGAGATAGAATACTAAAATTTAAACCTAAAACAAGTAATTATGTCTTATATAATAAATCGTATAAAGAAATAGACTATAAACAATACGACTATAATACAGTATTTTATTTTGACCCCCCATATTTTATTACAAATGCTACATACAACGATGGAAAAAGAGGGTTTATTGGATGGAATGCTGAAGAAGAAGCAAGACTATTAGATTATATAACTGAATTACACTTACACGGATATAGATTTATATTATCAAATGTTTTAGACCATAAAAATAAAAAAAACAATATTTTATATGAGTGGATTCAAACACATCAATTTCAAGTAAAACATATAGGTAAAGTAGGCACAAAGATGGTTAGAGAAGAAGTTGTCATTACAAACTATGACTGGAGAAATGATTATGTCTAAAAAATTATTTATACATAAAAATTTTTCTAAACATATAGATAAACATATAAAAATACTAAATGAGTTTGGAATAAAAGATAAAGAAGAATTTATAAATAAAATTATTGAATTATTAAATAAGAATTATGATGAAATGGATATAATTGCATATGATATTGATAACAAATTAGAAAATGGAATGTATAGTGGCTATGTTGTTGAAGAAAATAATATAGAAAACAGGGATATCATATTTTTTACTCCAATTAATACAAAAATAGGAAATGTAATGATAGAGCAATCTGTCATGCCAACTATTCTCAAAGAAATGAATAATAATATTGATTTTTTACTTAATAAAAACATAAAGAAAATAATGATTTTAACATCAAAAATAAATAATAATAATGAAGTAAAGGATGTTTATAATTATTTACAAAAAGATGTAACAAGTTTAAATACTTTAAATTTTGATGTTTTAGAACTATTTCATATAAAAAAATTAGCATTAAATAATAGGTTTAACTCCATAGATGAGTATATAGATATTTCAAAAAGTATACAAAGTAGAAATGAATCCAATAAGCAAATTGAGTATTTTATAAAAGAAAAAAATATAATAAAGGCAAATTTTGAAGCAACACAAGTAGAAGGTCAATTTACAAAATCATATTGTTTTTGGTTTTTAACAGCAATGTTATCTGGAGGTAATGACCTAATATATAAATTTGATATAAAGATAGAAAAAAACCATCACTTTGATAATCTAAAAAAATTTATTGATTATTTTAATAATAATGATAAAAACTATCATAAGTCAGAAACACAATATATATATGAAGAAAGTGATGAAATGGGAATTAAGAGAGAACCAAAATATAAGATAGATAATGGAAAAAAACGGTATATAGTAAATAAAAAAATAAAGGAAAAAGTTCTAGAGAATTCAAAATATATGTGTGCATGTCATAATGATAAACATTTTTATTTTGAATCAATTAATTTAACAAATTATGTTGAGGGTCATCATTTAATACCACTTAATAGACAATCAGAATATTATAATGACAATAAAAATAAAGTCAATTTAGATAATGAATATAATATAGTATGTTTATGCCCAACATGCCATAAACAAATACATTTAGGAAGCAAAAATGCTAGATTAAATATACTAGAAAAATTATATAAAATGAAAGAAAAAGACTTAAAGAAAATGAATGATGAAATTACACTACAAGAACTTTCATCATATTATAATATTTTTTATGAAGATAATATAAAATAGGTTTTATGATAATGAAAAATTTATAAAAAATATAAAAAAAATCATTATTTCTTATTGAATATTTAAAAATCTTTTGCTACACTTTCCAAATGAAAACATTAAAAGACTTAAGATTAGAAATTGATAATATTGACAGCCAGATTTTAGCACTTTTAAATAAACGGGCAGAAAGTGTTATTCAAGTTGGGGAAATAAAAAAGAAAGAAGGCTCTCCAGTGTGGGTAAATTCCAGAGAAGAACAGATTTATGCTCGTTTAAAAGAAGAAAATAAAGGCCCTTTTCCACAGCATTCTTTAAGGAATGTATTTCGTGAGATAATGAGTGCATCTTTATGTTTAGAAGAAGAAGTGCGGGTGGCATTTTTAGGCCCTGTTGGCACATTTTCCAATTTAGCAGCTGTTAAAAGATTTGGTCAGTCTGCAAAATTGATACCTGTTAGAAATATTGGGGAAATATTTCAAGGGGTAGAAAAAGACCATGTGCATTATGGCATTGTGCCTGTGGAAAACTCGCTGGAAGGTGCTGTGAACCAGTCCCTTGATATGTTTATGGATAGCGATGTGGTGATTATGGGCAAAATATATGTGGAAATTGCAGAAAACCTGCTTAATAAAACAGGCAGAAAAGAAGATATTAAAAAAATATATTCTCACCCAAGCCCACTGGGCCAGTGTTCAAAATGGCTTGCTAAAAATTTCCCAGAAATAGAGCTTGTGCCTTGTGAATCTACTGCCCTTGCTGCAGAAATGGCTCAAAATGATGAAAGCATTGCAGCCATAGGCAGTGAACTGGCAGAAGCTGTATATAACTTAAAGGTAATAGAGCGCCACATAGAAGATGGTCCTGGTAATTTTACCCGCTTTGTAGTTATAGGCAAAAACCACCAAGCCATGACAGGTAACGATAAAACTTCATTAATGTTTAGCGTTCACCATAAATCTGGTGCTTTATATGATGTGCTTGAAATATTTAAGCGTGGTAATATTAATATGACTACATTAGAAAGCAGGCCGTCAAAACAAAAGCCTTGGGAATATCTTTTTTATACAGATATAGATGGCCATAAAGACAGCCCGGAAATAAAAAAAGTATTAGATGAATTTATAGAAAAAACACCTATTGCAAAAGTATTAGGTTCATACCCTAAGGGAGAGTTTTAATTATGATAGATTATAAATCATTAGTATGGGAAGGGCTGCTTGATTTATCAGCCTATGTTCCTGGTAAACCTGTTAAGGAGCTTGAAAGAGAGCTTGGCATTAAAAATATCGTTAAGCTTGCTTCCAATGAAAACCCTTATGGGGCTAGCCCAAAAGCATTGGCAGCTATAAAGGAATATGAAAAAGAGATTACAAGGTACCCAATAGGGGACAGCTTTTATTTAAGGGAGGAAATAGCTGCATTTCATAATGTGGATATAGATAATATTGTATGCGGTGCAGGAAGCGATGAAATTATACAGCTTTTATATATGGCATTTTTAACAAGTGATACCCATGCACTTGCTCCAAGCCCTTCATTTTCAGAATATGAGCTGCTTGCAAGAGGTTTAAAATCCAGCTGCAGGTGGGTGGAAACAAATGAAGATTTTTCCATAAATTTTGAAAACTTATTAAATGCAGTAAATGCAAAAACTCGTTTTATTATGCTTGCAAACCCTAATAACCCTACTGGCACAATGTTTTCATCAACTGAGTTTATTTCCTTTATGGATAGGCTGCCAGAAAATGTGCTTGTGGTGTTAGATGAAGCATACATAGAATTTGCAGAAGGTGATTTTCCTGATGCTGTAAATTTAATGAAAAAATATAACAATTTAATGACTATGCGAACTTTTTCTAAGGCTTACGGCCTTGCTTCCATTAGGTGCGGTTATTTAGTGGCAGATAAAGAGTGTATATCATTAATAAATAGAATAAGGCCGCCATTTAATGTAAATGCAGCTGCTCAAATAATATGTGCAGAAGCCATTAAAGATCAGGAGCATATTAAAAATGTGGTGGTACTAAATAAAAAAGGTAAAGAATATATATATAATGAAGTGGAAAAGCTGGGCCTTGAATATGTAAAAACCCATGCAAACTTTATGCTTATAAAAGTGGGGGACGGTAAAAAGGTATTTGATGAAATGCTAAAACTAGGTGTAATCGTCCGCTTTTTAGGGGGCAAAAGGCTGCAGGAATACATTCGGGTTTCCATAGGCACAGAACAAGAAAACCAAGTTTTTATAAATGCATTAAAAAAAGTTTTAAATAAATAAAAGATTTTTTGGGGTTATATTATGATTATTGTAATGAAACATGATGCTTCTAAAGAAGAAGTAGGAAATTTAACAGAACATTTAACATCCTGTGGTTACAGGCTCACTATTTCAGAAGGTGTAGAAAGAACAGTTATTGGTGCCATAGGCGATGAATCTTTATTAAAAGGTAAGCAGGTTCAAACTTTCCCAGGGGTAGATGAGATTATACCTATTTCAAAACCATATAAACTTGTTAGCCGTGAATTTAAAAAAGAAGATACAGTTATAGATGTAAAAGGCGTTAAAATAGGCGGTAAAGAATTAGCTGTAATGAGCGGGCCATGCTCTGTGGAAAGCTTAGACCAGGCTCGTATTGTGGCAGAAAAAACAAGTGCAAAAGGCTCAAGAATATTAAGGGGTGGTGCATATAAACCTCGCACAAGCCCATATTCTTTCCAAGGTATGGGCCCTGAAGGTTTAGTTTACCTTAGAAAAGCAGCTGATGAGTTTGGTATGGTGGTTGTTACAGAGCTTACAGACCCAAGGGATATTGAAATAGTTTCAGAATATGCAGATATATTACAAATTGGCGCAAGAAATATGCAAAACTTCCGCCTGCTTCACGAAGTAGGTGCTCAAGAAAAACCAGTGCTTTTAAAAAGAGGCATGAGTGCTACTATTAAAGAATTTTTATTAGCAGCAGAGCATATTGCAAAAGAAGGCAACTCAAATATTATATTATGTGAGCGTGGTATTAGAACTTTTGAAACATACACAAGAAACACATTAGATTTATCATGTGTGCCTGCTATTAAATCATTATCTCACTTACCAGTAATAGTAGACCCAAGCCACGGTACAGGCAGAATAGAATGTATTGGACCTATGGCTTTAGCTTCTGTTGCAGCAGGAGCAGACGGTCTTATGATAGAAGTGCACCCAAATCCAGATGAGGCATTAAGTGACGGCGACCAGTCCCTTACTCCAGAACAGTATATAGAAGTTATGGAAAAAGTGGAAATTATTGCAAAAGCAGTAGGTAAGGAAATTGCCAAATAACCTGCCCTTTAAAAGTATAGGCATTGCAGGCATAGGGTTAATCGGCGGTTCTTTTGCCAAATCCTTTGCCTGTAAAGGCATACACATATACGGTTATGATTTAAGTAAAGAAGTTTTAGTGCAGGCAGCAGAAAGCGGAGTATTTCAAGGGGTAACAGATGATTTTGAAAGGTTTGTGAACTTTCCTCTTGATTTAATATATATCTGCCTGCCTGTAAAATCTGCCATTAACTTTATAAATAATCTAGGAAAAATAAAGTATAGTAAAGCTGTAACAGATGCATGCAGCACAAAATCTTCCATATTAAAAGCAGCCAGTGATAATAATTTGATGTTTTGCGGC
>CAMEOC010000006.1 GCA_945929285.1 uncultured Mucispirillum sp. | reverse complement strand
ACCTTGCAATATCAAGGCAGTTTAACACCCTGTGGGTTTGACCAAATGGTGAAGGAAGCATAGCATAAGATATTTCTGCATCTGCAAAAACTTTATAATGTTTTGCCTGCTTAACAGCTAAAGCAACTTGTGCATCTTTTAAATATTCCACCCCTGCAAAAAGAATTTTCTTTGCCTTTAAAACTCTTGCTGCATTATTGGAATCACTGCATATATATGTAGGTTTTGTTGTGCCTACAATAGAGATTGCTGTTTGGTTACAGCCATCATCACTAAATTTTATATGATAATCATTGCTGCATGATATATCTACTAAACTTTTAAATGCAGCTTTTATATTTTCTTCCCCTGCTATATTATATGGATGGTTTTCTGGTAATTCTTTTAAGTGGTTATGAGGGTTATCCATTATTTTTTTACCATTTACATACCCTAAAAAATCTACTGCACCACTGCCAATAGAAAGCACCCCAGCCCCTTCTGATAATATACTAACAGATTTGCCTAATTTTGCTGCAGTTATGCCTGCCATAAGCCCAGCCCTACCTGCACCTACAACTATAACATCACTATGCCTCATAGCCTTCTCCATCAAAATTAAGTGTGGAAAGATATATTGCTCTTGTAAGCTCTGCTTCCCTTAACTGGCCACCCCATAAAGCAGGTCGCAAGCCATTCCACCTTTCTTGTAAAAAGTTTTTTATATTATCTGTTGGCTTAAGTTTCATTTCTATATTTTCATTTTCAAGGGCAGATATGGCCCTTAAAGAACAAAATGTGCCCTGGCATGTTCCCATACCAATCCTTGTTCTAAGCCTAATATCATTTAAGAAATATGAAGCATCATCACTTGCCACATATTTTATTTCTGATACTGTAACCATTTCACATTCGCAAACTACTTCATTTTTTACCTGGTTTGCTTCCATATTATCCAGCACTTTTTCAAAATCTGCCCCTATTCTATCTGCAACTATTTTAACAGCACCTTGAGGGAAGTATTTTTTTGCTTTTGATATGGTCTTTTCTGAAATATCTGGAATAATAGGCTCATCTGCAGTTCTACATTTTGTGCTAACACCTGCTAA
This sequence comes from uncultured Mucispirillum sp., assembly GCA_945929285.1. GTDB lineage: Bacteria > Chrysiogenota > Deferribacteres > Deferribacterales > Mucispirillaceae > Mucispirillum. Next base: position 10,886 of record CAMEOC010000006.1, on the reverse strand, counting down.
ATCTGCCACCACATCTGTAACTTTTTCTGCCATAAGCCTGTATGTAGTCAGTTTACCACCAAATATAGATACAAAGCCATAAAGCCCTTCATCTGTATGGTTTACAATATTAAAGTTACGGCTGGCACTTCTTCCTGAGCCTTTTGCACCATAAAGTGGCCTTGTGCCTGCAAAAGCTCTTAATATTCTATAATCATCCACATAAGGAAAAACAGCCCTGCCTATATCTAAAAGCTTAATAATTTCCTGGCTGGTTGGTGTTTTATCATCTGGTGTATCTGCTTCTGCTGAAGTAGTGCCAAGAATGGTAACAGAACCATGGGGAACAAAAATATCACCATCTGAGCTTTTGTGAAGCCTGTTTATTACCCTTGATGTAAACCTGTGGTTAAAAACTAAAAGTGTGCCTCTATCTGGTGAAATAGGAAGTGGTGCAAGGCCAGATAAAGCAACCATTTCACCTGCCCAGGAACCTGAAGCATTTATTATATAATCGCAGCCAAACTCTACTATTTCATTGGTTACTTTATTTAATGCTTTTACACCTTTTACTTTACCGCTTTCAGTAATAATTTCTACTACCTTATGGTATGTATAAAGCTCACCGCCATATTTTCTTGCACTCATGGCATTTTGCCAAACAAGCCTAAAGCCATCTATACAGGAGTCTGGCACTCTGTATACTTTTGATATATCTTTTGATAAATTAGGTTCTAATAAAAATGCTTTATCTAGTGGAACTTCTTCTGTTTGAATACCTGCTGTTTTACAGCCTTCTAACCATTTTGGAACAAATTCTGGGTCATCTTCTTTAGTTTGAACAAAAAAACCTTCTGTTAACTCTACACATTGCCTGCCTATTTTACGAAGTATCATATTTTCTTCAATACATTCTTTGGCAGATTCGTTATCATTTACAGCATAACGAGCACCGCTGTGCAATAGACCATGAAATCTGGAACTTGTGCCGTATGCTAAACCGCCCTGCTCCAACATAATGGCAGGAATACCACGCATACTTAAATCCCGTAAGACCCCACTACCAGTTGCACCGCCACCAATTATTATAACAGTGGTAGTAATCATAATAGAACCTCACCTATTTATTAATCACCTAAGTATTATACATAAACTTTTTAAATATAGCAAGAAAAATATTAAATATTATAACATAATTATAATAGTATATTAAATTATTACTAATAAAAGATAAAAATATAATATATCATTAAAATATTATGTAAAAATAAATAAAATAATATATTTTTATTTGCACTTTAAAATATATTTTTAGTATAAAATAAAACAAAGCTTTTAATTGTTTAATTTTGAAGCAAATCTACTGTAAAATTAACTGATGAAGAACGCCCTAAATTATCTGAAACGGTTAATGTGTGTTTACCTATATCTGCCTGCCAAAAAAATGGCTCCCCTGCTTCTTTTGTGCCTATAAACCTGTTATCTATAAAATAATATAGAAGGCTTGCATCACTATCTGTATTTATTTTAAAATATACTTCCCTTTTAGAGTTTGTAATACTGTATACAGAGTTTTCAGAAGGTAAAATAATATTAGGTGGGTTTCCTGTATTTGATAAATATTCTATTTTACAGCCGGGCATAAACTTAGGCGGCTGCTTTATTTGAAGACCAGACTGCTGAAATAATTTATTAATATCTGAAGGCCAAAATTCATATACCTGCATTTCTGTGGTTTTATTATCATAATAGCAGGCACGAAGCCCCGTTGTTTTATCTATGGGTATACTTCTATAAACATCTGTTACTTTAATAGGTGAAACACCAGGTATAAAATAACCTAATTCTGTATGGGGGCAGTATTTATTAGTTAAATCACCAGTTGGTGAGCATATTTCCACTTCTTTTATATTAAGCTTTGTTTTTGGAATGGGCTTAATAAACTTTTCATTATTATTATATTTTAATGATAAAGCCGTTTGGAAAAATAATTTTCCTGCTGAAGTTCTGCCTAAAAAAACATTGTTTCCCCTGCCATCAAAATTACCAACCCACACTACTAAAATATATTTTCCTAAAATACCTGCACTCCAGGCATCTCTAAAAGCATAAGATGTGCCTGTTTTCCAAGGAATAAATTCTTTTTGAAAGATATTATCTACTGGTGGGTTATGAGAAAGCATATCCATTACTAAAAATGCAGCTTCTGGAGAAAACATTTGGTATGTTTCTTCTTCGCACTTTATATCTGTTTGGTAGTTAATACATTTTTCTTCCCCAAAATTAGCAAGCCCTGCATACATTTTTGCAACATTTTCCATGGTTACTTCAAAACCACCTATTGCTAAAGATGTACCGTAATATTCTTCTGACTGTAAATTTTCTACTCCAGAATAATATAGTAAATCATAAAAAGATGATTTGGGAAGTTTTGTTAAAAGCTCAATAGCAGGTATATTTCTTGAATGTATTAAAGCATCACGGGCAAATAGTGGACCAAGAAACCCTCTGTCTGAATTTTCCGGCGAATATGCCCCATACTGCCTTGGTGCATCTTTCATAAGAGATTTGGGGTGAATTAAACCACTATCTATACCTAAACCAAATATAAAAGGCTTTAATACAGAGCCTGGAGAACGCATAGCATTAATTCCATTTACCTGGCCATATATTTCATTATTAAAATAATCAGCAGAGCCAACATAAGCTTCTACTTCCATGGTTTCATAGTTTAATAATATGGCAGTTGCATTATATATACCTATATTTTTATTTTCCATAACATATCTTTTTACAGCATCTTCTAATACTTCCTGCATTTTTATATTTATTGTGGTATTAATATGCCCTCTTAAGCCCCTGCTCAATAAATAATCTGTTAAATGTGGTGCTTTAAAAGGTAAATTTGAAGGGTGGCGAACAGATAAAGCCATATCTATAATAGATTTTAAATCTTCATCTTCTTTATGTTTTAAAAGCCATAAAGGAAAAATGCGTTTACGGCTTTCAACACTTTCCAGCATACCTTTTTTAGTTGTAGGTGCTCTATTATTTGGGTTTTGTGGAATTATTACTAAAGCAAAACTTTCAAACAATGTCATTTCTTTACTGGGAATATTATAATATATTACAGAAGCAGCTTCTGCCCCTTCAATATTATGACCATAAGGTGCTAAATTAAAATAAGCTTCTAATATTTCTTTTTTACTGTATTTTATCTCCAGTAATACTGCATGAAACATTTGGTTTAATTTGCCAAAAAAAGTTTTAGAGTTAATATTATACTTTAATCTTGCCAGCTGCATTGTTATGGTGGAAGCACCTAATGGGCGGTTACTGCTTTTAAAAACAGAGTAAACTGCCCTAAAAACAGCAAAAGGGTTTATGCCAAAATGGTAGTAAAAATATTTATCTTCATATAAAAGTGTGGCTTCCTGTAAATAAGGGGAAACTTTTTCTAAAGGCACATAAAGTCTGTAAATACCATCATTAGCTAAAGTGAGCCTTAAAAGCCTGCTTTCATTATCGTAAAAAGCAGTGGAAAAACTGGTATTTTCAAGAATAGGTTTTGCTGTTATCTTTAATATAATGGAAGTAAATATTAGTATTACACCTATTAAGATAACTGCATAATTAATATAATATAACTTATTCCGCATCATTTATAGTAAAATTAAAGTTGTTACCAACTGCATTAATATCTCTATTATACAAACTTTCTGCATAAGCTGGTGGCACTAAAAATTCGCCAGAAGAAAGCATTTTTAATGTATAAGTTATGGTTTCATTATAGCTGCTGTTCATATTTACATACATTATAGCTCTATCTTCCCTAAACTCATGAAATTCATAAGCTTTTGGAACATTTACACCTTTACTGGTTATTATTTCAGTACCCCCTGGCACTAAATCTGTAATAGCTACCATAGTGCTTTCATTATATTTTTTATCATTTCGCACTACTTTAATGGCAACAGTTACTTCATCACCCTGTTTAGCACTAACTATCTCTTTACCGTTTTTATCATAAAATGTTTTTGTTATATCTAACCCTTTAGATGTTTTAACAGGCACATTCTTATCATAACCACTAGTTGTTATATAATAGAAATAGCCTAATGGGTTATTTTCAGCAAAATTTACATTGATTTTTTCCATATTTTCTGAAAACTCTGCTTTATTTTTATGCTCTTTATCTACTGTTACCCCATTACCTGATTCTACAAATACAGGCATATCATTATCTGAATTTCCAACTGCATAAAGGGCAGCAAAAGAAAATGCACTGGAAAATGAATTATAATACCCGCCATTTATATCATCTATCATTCTTTGCACTAATGCAGGGTTTTGCTTAACTATATCTGGATAGTGTCGTCCTGCTAAATAAATATATCTTGCAGTGTTTGATAAAGAATCATTAAAATCATAGGAAAATAAATATTTAGTATATGCAGGCAGTGATGATTTTAATAATTTAATACCCTTTTCTTCATTTTTATAAATAATATATGTAGCACCAATATATGCTGCTGCTAGTGTATTTTCCCATTTATCTACTTTTTTAGATAAGTATTCCTCTAAAATATTTAAAGGCCTTGAAGAAATAATACCATTTCTTGCAAGAATATATGTGGCAAAAGCCATATCTAAAGCTTCATAATAACTATTAGGCCTGTTTTCACTAAAGGATTTTAAATAATCTATTGCATTATTATATAAACTATTTGGCACATTATAGCCTAACTCTTTTGCATCAGTTAAAAATTGAGTAGCATATATAGCAGGTAAATCATATACATAATGGCCGCCATTCCAGTAAGTAAAGCCATTTTTACCTTTCTGCCTTGATGTTAACTCTTTTATATAGGCATTATACACATCCTGCACTTCTCTTAAATTTGTGGTGTTATTCACAGCTGCAAGCATTACAACAGGGTATATTTTACTTGTAATCTGCTCTGTACAGCCGTATGGGTAATACTTTAAGTAATTACCAATACCAGAAACAGCATATAATGGGTTTGCAGAAACCATTACTTCTCTTGTTGCTGCTAAATCATACATTTGTCTTTTTGGCACATTTAAAGTGGCAGATTTGCTTTTAAATACACCCATATTTACTTCTGTTCTATAAGGCACCATAGGGCGAATAGAAGAAGTTATTTTTGTTTGTAAAGGTTTTGTTAAATTTTTATTTTCTACTTTTAAATTTATTTCTCCACTGCCTAATTGGTTTGTAACAAGCACATCAAATATAACCAATGCTTCCCCATTTTCTTGAACTGTAACAGTTTTTACACTTTCACCTATAATTTGAAAATGTTTTGAAGGTATAGCACTTATTTTAATATCTTCCTGTTTTTCTTTGCCTATTAAGTTTGTAATACCAACAGAAAGCTTAAACTTATCTCCCTGCACAGCTGCATAAGGCATATTAGGGGTAAGCACAACAGGTGCACGGGAAATAAATGAAGTTTGGCTGCTGCCAACACCATCTTTAGATACTGCAACTGCCATTATTTTCATAGAGCCGTTAAAATATGAAGGCACTTGAAATTTATAAGTCTTTTTCTCCCCTGCTTTTACATCAATTATTTTAGACCAAAATGCTGCTGGTGTTTCAACAGCTCTAGCAAAAGGGTTTAATTTCTTAGCTGCCATATCTGCCATTAGGGCTTTTTCACCACCACCAATACCATAAGTTTCACTTAATATATTATAATCTGGCAGAATTAAATCAGCTGTCTGCCTTGTGCGAACAGAAAGAGCAACTTTTTTCATAAAATAATTAAGCGGGTCTGGCAGTTTATAGCCTGCAACCTGTAATATTCCTTCATCAACCCCATATATAATTATCTTACCACTTTTATCAGCACTATATTCTATTAAAACATCATCTCCAGGCATAACCACTTCAGGTGTTTTAAAAGTTATACCTATATTTCTATGGGATTTATTAATAGAAAATGGCATTACAGCATAACTTAATGGCTTACTAAAAATATCTTTAGATGCTATATCTCTTACAAAAGTAACATTTACATAACCATTCCCTTCTAAAGATTCCGGTATTTTTATATTTGGAGTTAATACATTTGTATTTGTTTTAAACCATTTATATGCATAAACTTTTTCTTTTTCTATTGTAATTAATCCATAGCCTGTATATGGGGCAGTAATACTTAAGTTTATAGTATCCCCTGCTTTATACTCTTCCTTATCAAGTTTTAATAAAAGCTCTGCCTCTTTTGCTACACCTGTTTCTACATTTTCATTACCTGAAACATAGTAATTGACTTTACCTACAACCACATTATTTTCATCAATTACTTCATATATAAATTCACCTGCCAAATTTGTAGGAAGTAAAACATCCTGCCCTGTTTCCTTAATGCTTAATGAGCCACTGTTTATTACATTATATCTTTTAACATTACTATACCTATACTTACCATTATTATCTTTTATTAACTGGCTTATGTATGTAACTTGAGAAACTCTATAACGCATATTAGGTTTATTTAATTTATTCAAATCGCTGTCTACTGCAATAAAATTAACATATGCTTCTTCATCTTTATTAAGGTAATATAAATAACTGTTTGTTTTATAGCCTACTAAATAATCAGATGGAGAGACTTTTGCACTGGTATAACCTGTTACACCATCACCACTACCTGCTTCAAAAACTTCACCACTAAATTCTAATATATATGTTCCGTAAGTATATTGGCTAAATAAGTTTGAAAGGTTAAATTCTGCCATACCTTTTACATCTGTTTGTTTATCAGATATATTTGGAGTGTATGCCTTTTTTATACTGCTAATGCTATCTATATATGGATCTATAAACCTGTAATCTTTTAATTCTGGAAAATGAAAAATAGTAGGAGCAAAAGAAACAGAGGCTGCAACCCTTCTATTTACTGCCGGAGTGCCTATCATATTATCAGCTTTTAATGATATAGTAATATTATCTGGCTTCATCCAGCCTTTTATTTTTCTATTTTTAATAGAAGTATTTACCCTTATGGTATCAGTATCAAACTCCCTTAATTCAAAATTTACTCTACCTAAAGATGAATCTAATTTACCATTACTATCTAAAAGATAAACCATTACATAATAATTACCTGTGGTATAAAATGGCTCAGTTTTTAATTCTGTTTCAAAAAAACCTGTTTCATCAAGAGAATATGTTTCTTTTAAAACTACTTCATCTTTTGGGGAAACTATACGGATTTCCACAGGCACACCAGATAAGTTTTGCTTCCATGCTGCATCTTTTATAATACCAGCAATACTTATATTTTCCCCTGGCCTGTATATGCCTCTATCTGAAAATACCATTGCTTTTAAAGCATCATTATTTGTTATATATTCCCCACCAACATCAAATCTGGAATACTCTATTTCTCTTTTGTAATCAAAAGGCAGATATGTAAAATCATTATCTTTTTTTGCTATAATAGCTACTGGAGTATTTTGATTATCATTTAGGAGCTCATATTGAAAATAACCATTATTATCTGTCTGCCCTGAAACTAAAGGAAGCCCATTTTTACCTATAACTTGTATTTGTGCATTTTTTACAGCTTCACCTTTTGAAATAGATGCTAAAAATACATTTGTTTGGTTATTCCTATTAGTATTAGCAATAATTTAGAACGCTCTAAATAACCACTTCTGCTGTTATAGTAATAATCATCGTAATAATAATCATCATAGTAATCATCATAAGATTCATCATATATCATATTACCATTTTCATTTAATGCAGAAGCTTTTACATAATAAAGCCCTGGTTTTTCCCCTAAATATTCGGCTATATTAATAGTTGCATAGCTAGGGTATATTCTATCTGATGAAGCAAGGGGAAGTTTAGCTGTTTTATATTCTGAAAAATTTGTTTCATTTATTTCCCTTGAGTAAAAATTAACATCTCCTAAACCTTTACTAGTAGAAAAGTTTATAATATGCTGAATTTGTTCCGGCAAAACTTTTCCCACAGATATTTTAAGAGAGTTTATACCACGGGTTTCAAATGTAATATTTTTTTCACTTTTTAAAGAAAGAAGTGTTCCTTTTTGTAATATACTTATTGAAGGTTTTATAGGGTTTAAGCTTACCCTAGATTCTACCCTTTCATTTAGCTGTTTACCATTTACTGATTTTAAATTTTTATTAATATATACTTTTAAATATGTGCTTTCTTCCACATTATAATCAATAAAAAAAGAATGCACCACATCGGCATTATTACTTGTATTTATGGGTATTAGGTTTATTTTATCTATATTTCATCTTCTTTATATACCCTCATATTATCCATTAATTCAGATAAATTTACAGCTTCAGAAAATGATATAACAAGAGCATTTTGGGGATTATTATTTTCATCTTTTATTACCTGAGAATCTATTTCTCCTGCATAAAATATTTTATTGCCTAAATATTTTTCAACTACATAAGTATGGCTTATTTCATAAGTTAATTTACTATCTCCAGAAGCACTATCAATACGAGGCAGTAAAAATATAATAATTTGTTCTTTTTCTGCATTCATTTTAAATTTATCTGATGTTATTTTTGCACCATAACCATCTTTATCAAAAACTACTTTAAATTTTAATTCTTCATTATTAAGTTTTAATAAAGCTTCTTTTTTAAACTGCTTTTGGTTAAAGAGATAATTAAATTTTATATGAATGCTATACTGTTGTGTTTCATTATTATAATCATTCTCTAAATTTTCTGAAATTATATAACATAAAAAAGGCTCAGTTTTAAATGATGTAGATAATTTTTTTATGGTATAATGTGGGTTAAATAATGCTCTATCCATAGTGATTGAATATTTAGTATTATTTTGCCACTCCACTTCCGGCTTAAAAGTTATATTTTTACCATTTGGGCTTGCTTTCCACTGACCTTTAATTTCCGGACTTATTTTTATAAGGTTTGAAATATCTTTATTACGGTGCATTTCAGCAATGGCAGAATTAGCATCATCTGAAGAAAATATTATTTTCACAGCAGAATCATCACTTGCAATATTGCTTGATTTTGGGCTTTCAAGGTAATAGGTTAGCAAAATATTTTGTTTTACTTCATTATTATCTACCTTTTGCTTAACTAAATCATCACCTTTTGTATTTATTCCATTAAAATCAGCTGTTGAATTTTCTTTATTATTTAAAGATATTTCCTGCTGATTACTGCCACCCTCTTTCTTACAACCAGATATAACTACTAATAATACTACTAAGATAATATACAAAGCCTTTTTCATTATAATACCTCAAGCTACATGATTAAAATTCTTTACTGCTAGCATCATTTAAAATATCATTGGAGATTTTACCTACTTTATCAGATACTTCTTTTGTGGAAACTGCCACATGTAATGTGCTTTCTGTTACAGACTGCAGCTCCATTATAGAGTTACGCATTTCTTCCATTTCTATGGTTTGGGTATTAATAGCATTATCCATATGGTTTATGGCTTCCACAAGAGCATTAGTATTTTCAGATATTTCCTGTAAGTTTTTCTGTGTTCTTTCTGCTAATTTTCTAACTTCATCTGCAACCACTGCAAAGCCCCTGCCATGCTCACCAGCCCTTGCTGCTTCTATGGCTGCATTTAATGCCAATAAATCTGTTTGGTCTGCCACATCATGAATAACTTCAATAATATTTCTTATGGCTTCAGAATGTTCCACCACTTCTTTTGCCCTTTCATTTACAGACTGCATAGAATGGTTTAACTGGTTTAATGATGAAATATTTTTTGCTAAATGGCTTGATTGTGTTTGGGCACTTTGTTCAAGAGTATCCACATGGTGTTTTAATTCATCTGATGAGCCCATTAAGTTTTCGCATGTATTCATAGACGTATGTAGCATTTCCCTAATACACTCGCCCATTAAGTTTATACCTTTTATAACAGATAAAAGCTCGCCTTCAAGCATACCTTCTTCAATACTGTCTCTAAAATCATTATTAGAATATTTTTCCACAACCATTAAAATATCCTGCATGGTATTATTAAGGTTATAAAATGTTTCATTAATATTATCTTTTAACATATTTAATGATGGGTTACTTGTAACAGCATTTATTTGAACGCTTAAAAAGCCACTTTTTACTTTAGCAGAAACTTCAAGTGATTCTTCTATTAACCTTTTATCTTCATCTAAACCTTTTTGTAAAAGCTGAACCTGTTCAGTAATAGCATGGGATACTGCTTTTATTTCATCTTTAGTTTTTGCCACATATTCAGGCCTTTCCCCTTTTGTTCTATGGCTTATATCATTAAAAAAGTCAAACAGTGATGATGTCATTTTACGAAGCGGTGAAACAATAGCAATTCTTACCATTACACTTATAGAAATAAATAATGCAAGTAAAAATACTATAACACCTATAAATATTATGGTTCTTAAAAATAAAATATCATTAATATAATCACTTTCTAAGGCACTTATTACAACATTCCATCCTAAATCTTTACTAACTATATCTTTTGCTATATATTTTTTACCATTAAATGAGTAATTGAAAATACTGTTTTCTTTAATATCTTTATAAAATGGCAGGCTACTTGGCTTATCTGCTATATCACCTATGGTAAATTTATCGTTATTTTTATCATATGCCATTATATAGCCATTTATGCCTATGGTTATGCCACCTATACTATCATTTAATACTTTATAAGCTGGTGCAAGATTATAGCCTATAAATAAAATACCAATAACATTATTATTGTTATCTATTATAGGGTCGTAATAGGTCATATAATCTTTGCCAAAAAGAGTAGCTTTGCCTATGTATGTTTCACCTTTTAAAACTAACTGATAAGCTGGGTGAGAATGGTCTAATTTTGTCCACATAGCTCTTTT
>CAMEOC010000005.1 GCA_945929285.1 uncultured Mucispirillum sp. | reverse complement strand
CCAGCCAAGCACAAGTATGGCAGCAGATTTAACACTTGCTTCACTTGCTTCTAAAGCTTTGCGGTAAATCTCTATATTATCATAATCTTGAGCCCTGCCCATTGTTAATATGGCATACTCCACAAGTATAGGGTTTCCACCGTTTACGATTTCTATTAATTTATTTCTAATATCATCGTCATAATTGGCAGATAAATATTCACATACCACTTCTGCCTTTTCAGTGTCATAAAACTTTTCACAAAGTGCTTCTAAAGGATAAGATGAATAATCATCTTTAATAACAAAAAGCTTTTGCTGGTTTGTAGACTGCAAAACTTGAGCTATTTGGTCATTAATATTTAAAAGCTCTATGGTAATTTTTCTTGCCATTGCAAGTTTTTTAACAGCCACAAGACTAGCTAAAAACCTGCTTTGAATATAGGAGCATTTATACATATCAATGCCTATTAAAACAACTTCGCTGTGAGTTTCTACAACATTTAAAACTTCTTGAATATCGCTTAAATCATTTTCTGGGTTGATATGTGCTTTTAATACTCCATTTGTGATTTCGTATTGTAGTTCGCCCATATCCTTATCCTAATGCTTGCGCTTCTGTATCATATATTTTAAATACTTTATCAAGCCCTGTAAAAGAAAACATTTCTCTAATATCTGAGTTCATATCACATAATGATACTTCTTTTTTGTTTTTATTTGCTGTTTTGAAAAGGTCTATAATTTCTCTTAAACCAGATGAGTTCATATATACCACGCTTTTAAATGATAATACAACAGCACCATCTTTATTAAGTAATGAGTTGATTTCTGCTTTAACTGCAGCACCTGTTTCTGCGTTTATCTCACCTTCAAGATAAGCTACGCTTTTTCCGTTTGCTGATTTAATGTTCATAATATTCCTCCGTCATTTTATTAAAATGATTTTTATGGTTTTTTCTCTTCTTTCTCTCTTTTTATAATAAGTATTGTAATATCATCTTCAAATGGAGCACCTGCTGTAAAATCTTTTACATCGTCCATTATTTCTTTTATAAGCCTTTCTGCAGGGTAATCACTAAACATCATAAGTTTAGAAACAAGCCTGTCATAACCATACTGCTCGCGGGATGAGTTCATAGCTTCCACTAAACCATCTGTATACATAAAAAATATATCACCGCTATCAATAGACCATTTTTTTTCTTCAAAAGAAAGGCCTTCAAATGTTCCTAAAAACATACCTGATGCAGTTATTTTTTTAACTATAAATTCTGATGAATCAAAAAATAATACTGGGTTATGGCCAGCTGAAGCTAAATTAAATGTGCCGTTATGGGTATTTAATACTGCATAAAACATGGTAACAAAATCTTTTGTGTGAATATTATCACATAAAATATCGTTAACCATAGTTAAAGCATCAGAAGCCGATATTACATCAAAAGTGTAGCTTCGCATTATTGCCCTTGTAATAGCCATAATAACGGCAGCTGGTGTTCCATGGCCTGAAACATCTGCCACCACAAAGCCCCAGTAGTTATTACTCATCTGTATAGTATCGTAATAGTCGCCCCCTGCCTGTTCTGCTGGTATATATGTGGCAGCAAAATCATAACCTTCCACCACAGGAAGCTGTTCTGGTAAAAGGCTTTCCTGAATGTGGCCCACTTGCTTTAGCTCGTCTTCTATAACAGCCTGCACCGCTTTTAATTTTTCATTCATTCTTAAAAGGTCTGCATTTAATATAGACATCTGCCTTTGCTTTTCTCTGATTTCTTCCTGGCTTTCCCTAATATCATCAATTAATTTTATTTCCCTTGTGGTATCCCTTAAGCTTTCTACCATATACCTGTCAAATTTTGAATACATAATAGTCATGTGCTTATCATGCATCTGTCGAAGGGACTTTTTAGCATCTGTTTTAAAAGGGCAGTCTTTACATGGTTCTTCAAAACCATATACATTGTAACATTTTATTTTATTTATATCCTGCTTGCCAAGTTTTGAGGTATCTTTTAACATTTTATTGATGGTTTTAATATTATATTCTTCATCAACTATCATAATACCTTGAGCCATAGTATCAATGGCACGGGCAAGGAAATGCACTTCTGCATCTTTTGTGTTTTTTTCGTGGATTAGTCTGAAATTATTTGCTTTTGATTCTTTATGAAAGTGAGTTAATTCTATTCTTTCCTGCTCAATATCTGTAATATCCATAAAAGAAGAAACATATAAATCTTCTGCAATGCGCGTAAAAGAGGCTTTTACAAACATTCTGTTACCTTTATATGTTACTACATCTTTAATTAAAGTTTCTGTGCCTTTAAAATCTTTCTTTTCTGCTATTGGGCAGCCTTTACATGGTTTTAAGTAGCCGTGTATAACATTGTAGCACTTTTTATTTATCATCTCATCAGGATGAGTGCCAGATATTAAAGATATTTTTCCATTGGCAAATTTTATATTAAAATCACTATCTACTGTAATAATATATGAATCAATGCCGTCGAACAGCCTGTTTAATGTATTAGAATCCATAGCTCCCACTTTTCTAAATTAATATTAATACTAATTATTCATTAAATTATACAAAAAAGATTTTTATTTTACAAGAGATAAGATTATTTTTTTATATTTATATTTAAAACATATGATGTTTATTATATTTTTAGGCATAAAAAGATTATATACATTAATAAGTTATGTGATATTATCAAATTTTATATATGAAATATTATCTTGTAAATTTTAATACTATTAAAATGAAAAGAGCAATAATACTAAAAAGCCCTGCAGACATTATAAGCTTTAGTGCCACCTTCTCTGAAGAAAACATTAAATCAGACTTATAGTTTGCTATTTGGTCATCTACACTGTCAAGCTTACTCATGATTTCTTCTATTACTTCCCTGTTCTTTTTCAAATCATCTTCTGATTCATTCTCTATTACATTACCAATATACACAATTGTATATTCTATTAAAGAAAATAGTGCATTTCTTAAATATGCAAACTGGTATGTGAAAGTATAGTATGGTGTTTTTAAAAGCTCCGGCAGTAAATCATACTGTATTTTTTTAAGCCGTTCTCTTGACTGGGCTGGTATATCATTTATATCAGGTATTTTATCTATTTCATTTAATACACGCCTTATAAGCTTGTAATACTGGCCTGCAAGCTCCGGCACTGCACTGGTTTTAAGTTTTATTTCCCTTCTAGTAACTCTATTTGCCTTTAAAAAGTTTTTAATTAAAACCATAGCAGAAGGCACCTGCACCTTTTTACGCTTTCTAACAACCTTAATGGAGCGCTTCATATCTATGGCTATTAATGTTTCTACTATTTCATCTGTTCCAAATACAAAGTGGTTTGAACCTTCTAAAACTTCTTTTTCCTCAGGTCCCATTTGACCGTTTGTAAAAAAGAAAAGTCGTGTAACATTTTCATCGTTCATAGTTCTAAGGACATCTGTTGTAATGTATGGATCAAGTATTTCCCCTGGTTTTACAACTTCTATCCATACAACTGCTGACTGGTCTTCCCTGCTTTGGTATGCCCATATTTCTATTCTTCTTTTATTTTCAATATCTTTTACTGTTCTATGAAGTGAATAGTTAAAATCGCCCATAACTTCACTAACAAAGCTGTAAAACTCTGTAAGTTTAATGTTATAAAGCTGTTCATACCTAGCCTTGCGTTCTGAATCCATATATTTCTACTCGCCTGTTTTTTAAGCTGCCTTTTTTAGCATTTTTTTCAAGTGGATAGCGTGTACCTAAACCTACTGTTCTTATTTTATCGGCATTATAGCCTTTTTCTATTAGCAGTTTTTTAATATGCTCTGCTCTAAGGTATGAAAGCTCATAATTACTGCCATAAGTTGCTTTTTTACCTACTTGCACATCATCTGCATTGCCAAAAAGCACATAATCTCTATCTTTTGGAAGGCTGTCAAATATTTTTGAAATATGATCATCAAATATTGGAGATACATTGCCTAAATCAAAATGTATTGTTAATATTAACTCTAAATCTTTTGATGTTGGAAGTAACTGCAAATTATCTGCCACATTTTTATTGCCGCTTTCTTTTGATATAGTTTGCTTGCTTTCTTTTTTAGGCTCATTTGGTATATTAATTTTGCCTTCTAAATCAATATTATTTGGTATGGTTGTTGTTACTAAATCTGTATTTAGTGTGTAAGTTTCTTTTACTCTTTCTTTTAAAAGCTTAACACCAATTACACTCCAACCGTTTAATGAAACATTTTCCCTTGCCTGCTGCTCATTTTCTGCCATTACTGTCATTGTGGTAATAATCTTAGAAAGGTTATTCTCAATGCGTATTTCATACGTATTCTGCTCATTATAAGTGGCAGCAAATATATTATCTCCACCAATAATATGGCTTTTTGGGGATATTACGAGGAACAGGGTTGTGAATAAGAGCATTACTATTATTTTTTTCAAGATTATAATCCTTTAAGGCTTGTGCCATTTTTTCATCAGGATATGTAGCTAATACTTTAAGGTCGTATATAACATCATAGCCACCATTATAATACAAAAAAGCATCTGGTGGCAGTTTTGATGCTGTTTGAAAACGAGTTGCCGCAGTGGTAACTTCATAAACATATACCCTTGCTGCGGCAACTTGAACTAATATTAATAAAAATATTACAGCAGCTAAACTAACCGTTATTGTTTTGTTGTGAGATAAGCTCATCAATCTTATCCAATAATAACTGCTGGTTTATAGGCTTTTGAACAAAAGCATTAATGCCTGATGCGCTTATTTTCTTTCTATCAGAAGGTTCCATTCTAGCAGATACTGCTATAATAGGCATTTCATAACCTTTTTCCCTTATGCTTCTAGAAAGCCTAAAGCCGTCCATATCTGGCATCATTATATCACTGATGATTAAATCTATACTTTTATCTCTATCTAATATATTTAAAGCATCTTTTGCTGCTGGTGCTTCCACTGTTTCTATCCAGTCTTGAGATTCAAGAACTTTTTTGCATATTTTTCTATCAGTAGAAGAATCATCGCATATTAATACTTTAATAGCATTAGTTTTTTTGCTTTGTGCTTGAGCAGAGCTTCTTTTATTGCCACCAAGTTTTTTAACATTTCTTATTCTTCTAGGCATATTTGAAGCAACTTCTATTACACCTGATACATCAAGGATTAATCTAACCCTACCATCACCTGTAATAGTAGCACCTGCAATACCAGGGTTACCCGCAAGGTATTCACCAAGAGATTTAATAACTATTTCTTCCTGGCCTATTAACTTATCAACTATAAAGCCTAACTGCTTTTCAGCCAGTGCCACAACAACTACATATATTTCATCCTGCTCAAGCTCATCTAAAGCAAAAGCTTCATCAAGCCTAACAAGTGATAATACTCTATCCCTTAATTTTAAAACTTCCCTTCCTTCAAAAGAGTGGATTTCTTCGTTTGTAATACGAACTGTTTCCACAACTGAAGCAAGTGGTATAGCAAAAGTTTCCCCTGCTACTTCCACAAGTAATGCTTGGATAATAGCCAGAGTTAATGGAAGTTTTAAGAAGAAAGTTGAGCCTTCGTTTATTTTAGAATCAATGGTAATAATACCATTTAATTTTTCAATATTTGTGCGAACCACATCCATACCAACCCCACGGCCTGATATGTTTGTGATTTTTTCTGCTGTGGAAAAACCTGCTTTAAATATTAAAGAGAAAGCTTGTTTATCGTCCATGTTATTTGCTTCATCTAAAGTAATAACACCTTTTTCAATAGCTTTTCTTTTTAATTTTTCAGGGTCCATACCTGCCCCGTCGTCTTTAATTTCTATAACAACATGGTTTCCTTCATGGTATGCTGATAATAAAACTGTACCTGTTCTTGGTTTACCTTTTGCAGCCCTAACATCTGGAGTTTCTACACCATGGTCGCAAGAGTTTCTAATCATGTGGAGGAGCGGGTCGCCAATAGATTCAATAACTTGTTTATCAAGCTCTGTTTCTTCACCTGAAATAATTAAATCTATTTCTTTACCTGTATCTCTTGCAATATCACGAACTACACGAGGGAATTTATTAAATACTTTACCGATTGCAATCATTCTTGTTTTCATAATTGCAAGCTGTAATTCTGTTGTATTCATACCAATGGCACTTGTAACATCTAAAAGCTGTTCTACCAGGTATTCGTTTTCAAATTTATTTTCAAGCTCACCTGCAATTTGAGAAAGCCTGTTTCTGCTTAAAACAAGCTCACCAACTAAGTTTACAAGGGAATCAAGCCTGCTAACGTCTACACGGATAGTCTGTTCCACCTGAGTTGCCTGGTGCTGTGGCTTATTATCCTGTTTTGGAGCTTGTTTTGGTGCAGGTGCTGGTGTTGGTGTTGCAGCTGCAGCCGGAGCAGATGAAGCAGGTGCTGCTGATTTTTTACCAACTAATTTACCTTCACTTGCAAGTTTTAAATCATTAACAACAGAAGAAACATCTACTGTATCTGTACCGTTTTCAATGTCATTAATAATCTGTTTAGTTTTATCTACAAACTCTAAAAGGGTATCCATAATCTCTCTTGTAACAACCATTTCACCTTTACGGAGTTTATTAAGGATATCTTCTGCATGGTGAGTAAGGTCAGCTAATTTATTAAAACCTAAAAATGAAGAAGAACCCTTCATTGTGTGAGCACCACGGAAAATCTTGTTTAAAAGCTCTAAATCATTTTGATTGCTTTCAAGCTCCACAAGGTCATGGTCTAAGTTTTCAATTATTTCGTTTGTTTCTACAAGAAAGTCTTGAACTAGTTCCTGCATATCATCGTTATTCATATATCCACCTGCTTTCCTTATACACCAAATTCTTTAAGGAGTTTATCAACCAAATCTTGGTCTTGTAGTATTTCTTTAGTATCTTTAAATTTATCTAAAACATCAACATCTATAACATTTTGTTTTATACCAAGTTTTATTAAGACAGATGCAAGTCGTTCCTCTAAAGAATTAACTACCTTAATACTTTCATTTATTTTTGATTTTGTAACTTCTTTAAATTCTAAAGACGATACAATATCACAACATATATCTTGACCTTGAACAGCACACTCGGACAGCCTGTCAAGCATACCACCGGCACGAGCATAATCCCCTGATGTCATAAACTGCCTAACAAGCTCAAGATTTTCTTTAATATCATCAATATTAAAGTTTATCTTATCCACAAATGCCAAAACATCCTCTGAGGCACTTTTAGAATCATTAATAACACCATTAAGCACTTTTTCAAAAGTTGGCAGGTCGCTGTATGCCCCTTCCATAACTGATGAAACAGTTTGCAACTTTTTAAGTGAGTCGTTAAAATACTGCGCTATTTCATATAACTCGCTTTCAGGCTCAACAGTAACATCTACAACATCATACTTACCTTCGTTAATGTTGCGTGCAATACTTAATAATTCGTTCAGGTCTTTGAATTCGCTCATTTTATAAATCCAGTAACTTAAATACCTTTTCTTGTAATGTTTCAGGGGTAAAAGGTTTTACAACATAGTTGTTTACACCACTGCGAAGTGCTGTAAGAATATCTTCTTTTGCTGCTTCTGTTGTAATCATTAAAATAGGTAAATCTTTATATTCGTCTTTAGCTCTAACAGCTTTAACAAATGTAAGACCGTCCATCTCTGGCATGTTCCAGTCTGTAACAATCATATCTACCTTATTTTTAGACATAACTTCTAAAGCTTCCACACCGTTACCTGCTTCTAAAATAGTTTCAAAACCAAGCTTTTGAAGTGTGTTTTTAATAATCCTTCTCATAGTAGAAGAATCATCAACAGTTATAATTGAATGTTCGTAACCCATTTAATCCTCCATTATATAGGTTAGTATCCTTATATTTTTATTCATAAAATTGCAATATGTCAATCTTTTAATTTACGAATCCTTTCAGCTTTGCTAACAATCTCTTTAATTCTAAAGCCAAAATACCCGTCTACAATAACAACTTCCCCTCTTGCAATTACTTTATCATTAATGGCAAGCTCAATAGGATCATCTGCATTTTGCTCTAATTCTACAATATTACCAGGCCCTAAGCCTAAAATATCTTTTAAAAATAATTTAGCACTACCCATCCTTACACTTATAGGTATATCAATATCCAGTAATAAGTCAAGGTTTTTTGGTGTTGAGCCACCGCTTTGTGCAGGCTCTGCATCAAAAGAAATACCAGTATTTCCCAGCAGTGCTTCAATACCGCCGTCTGTTAAAAGGTTATCATCTTCTTCTGAACCTAGTTTTGATTCTAAATTGCTGTCGCAAAAAAACCTAAACTTAAGCTCTGCTCCGTCTATTGTGCCTGCTAAATCTATTACTATATATTCTGCTGCCTGAAATGCATCACCTGATATATTTTTTATAACATCATCACATTTAAAAGAAAACTTCTTTCCAAAAGCTTCTTCAAAAGGCACATTTAAGCTGCTTAAAAGCTGAGATGTCATTTCCTGCACAGCATCTTTAGTATCGTTATCTATTTCGTCTTTACTTTCGCCATCCCCTGCAAGCATAAAATCTGCCAGCTTGGTAACATCTCTTGTTCTGAAAAATAAACCTGTTTCATAGTCTCCAACATCTTCTTTAGAAATTACATAGGTTTCATTTTCATAATCTGCAAACATTTCTTCGCCGTTCATTTTGTTTGCTTCATCTACTGATAAATCTACTGACCTTGAGCTAATAGCAGAAAGGGATGAAGCAAATGTAGAAGAAATAAGATTTGCAAACTTTTCTAAATGAGGGCTTGAAACAAAATTAACTGCTTCTTTCATCATCCTGCTCCGTAGTAGCTCTTGTTATCTTGATAGCTTTTTTAATACCAAGAATACCTAAAGCTCCAAAAAATTTATGTTTATTACTAATATATACATTTAAAGGCCTTTTAGCTTTCTTACTTAAAATAACGGTATCATTTTCCCTTAAGTTTAAAACTTCCCCTATTTTAAGTTTTGTTCTGCCAAGCTCCACTATTAAAGGCACATTTATATTTTCTAAAAGCTCCAGTATACGAGATTCATACTCACCAGAACGCCCTTTTTTAGCACCTATTAACCAGTCTTGAGAGCTTATTTTATTAAGTATAGGCTCTAATATTAATGCAGGAAGGCATATATTCATCATACCTGTGGCATCACCAAATTTTACTTCAAAAACTACTAAAACTACAACTTCGTTTTGTGCAACAATCTGGATAACATGAGGGCTGTTTTCACTTAATTCTTTTTTAAGCCTTACATTTGGTATAATCTGCTTCCAAACATCTTCTAAATCTTTAAGTATTAAAGTAATAATACTATCAATAATAGTCATTTCCAGTGGGGTTAACTCACGCACATGGAATAATGGTTGCCCCTGCCCGCCCAAAAGCTTATCAACTATTGGGAAAATAAGTGAAGGATTAATCTCTAAAACAGCATTACCCTGCAGAGGTATCATTGATATAATATTAAAACTTGTTGGGTCTGGCAGCGACATAAGGAATTCACCATAAGTCATCTGGTCAACACCCACAAGGGAAATATCTGTAATAGTTCTTAAAAAGCTCGATAAATTGGAGCTAAAGTTTCTAGCAAATTTATCATGCAGGTTTCTAATAGACCTTAACTGTTCTTTAGAAACCCTGTCTGGCCGTCTAAAGTCATATACAGAAATTTTCTTAGGGACAAAATCAGGGCCAAAATCGTCAAAATCATCCCCACCACCTGTATCACCACCGCCACTACCACTATCAGAATCATCTGATACGGTGGATAAAAGAGCATCAATTTCGTCCTGACTTAAAATATCAGCCATTACTCACCTTTAATACTTAATGCTATATCAGCATTATATAATAAAATTATTTTTACCAATTAGTCAATTAATTTATTTATTTAACATGGTATGTTATTCTTGCTGCTATTTCATCAAGCGGCACTATTTCATCTGCAATGCCAGCATCTACAACAGCTCTAGGCATACCGTATACTATACAGGAAGGCTCATTTTGTGCAATAATTGTGCCCCCCATATTTTTAAGGTTTTTTAAGCCTTTACAGCCGTCGCTTCCCATACCTGTCATAATAACACCAAGGCATTCTTTACCATATATTTCTGAAATGGAATCCACCATAACATCAACACCTGGAATATTAAATACATTGCTTGGCTCTGTGGAAAGCTCTGTATAAACTGAAGTTCCCACTTTTTGAAATTTTAAGTGGTAGCCACCTTTTGCAATATAAACCACATTTGGTTCAAGTTTTTCTTTACCTTGTGCTTCAATAACTTCTACTTTTGATAAAGTATTAAGCCTTGTAGCAAGGGAATTGGTAAAGTTTGGCGGCATGTGTTGAGTAATTACCACAGGCACACCTAAATCTGCAGGAAGTAAAGGTATTACTTTTTGTAATGATTGTGGGCCACCTGTAGATGTGCCTAAAGCCACCACTCTTTTTATACCTGTTTTATTTATAACAACTCTTTTAGAACCATCAATATTGGAGCTGTGGGCAAATGGTGTTGCCACACCACCAGTAGATGGGTGTGCATAAGCCCCTGGTATTCTAAAAGACTGGTTATTATTTATTGTGGAAGTGCTTGCTGATGGGCGTGTTAAAAGTTTTACTAAACTTTTGTTTCTAGCAAATTTTCTAATTTTATCTTTTAAGCCCCTTTCAATATCAGCTCCACCAAAAGACTGAGAATCTTTTGTCATAAAGTCAACAGCACCTAAATCAAGTGCTTTTAATGTAGCATCTGCCCCTTCTTTTGTAAGGGAGCTAACCATAATAACTGGTGTTGGGTTTGTTTTCATGATGCGTTCTAAAGCTGTAATGCCGTCCATAGTAGGCATCTCAATATCCATTGTGATAATATCTGGCTTAAACTGCTCTGCCATTTCGATGGCTTCCTGACCATTTTTTGCCATACCCACAACTTCAATATCAGGCTCGCCTGATAAAAGGGTATCTAATGCTTTCCTCATGAATATAGAATCATCTACAATTAACACCTTAATTTTATTCATAGATATCTTTTAGCCTCCTTTTCAGCTTCTGCATAGCAGATGTGTGTATTTGAGAAACCCGTGATTCTGTAATATCTAAAACTTCTGCCACTTCCTTCATTGTAAGTTCTTCATAATAGTAAAGAGTTACAACCTGGCGTTCTTTTTCAGAGAGTTTATCTATTTCTTCTGCCATTTTTGTAGTTAAGTTGTTTTTTAAAACTTCATCTTCTGGGGTAAGCCCTGTGCTTTTTACAAAGTCCACAAGGCTGGCATCATCACTATCTCCAATACTTTCATCTAATGATAGCATTTTTTCATTTTCTTGTAAACCCATAAGACGATAAATATCTTCTTCGCTGTATTCTGTATTATCAATTATCTCTTGAATAGTAGGTTTTCTGCCTAATTTTCCTGAAAGTTCATTAATGGCAGCATCTAAAGCTTTTAGCCTTGTGCGAACATTTCTAGGCAGAAAATCAAGGTTTCGTAAGGAATCTAGTATTGCACCTTTTATACGCCTTTCTGCATAGGTGTTAAAGCTAACATTACGGCTTTTATCAAACCTATCCATTGATTCTATAAGCCCAATTGATGCAGCAGAAAATAAATCATCCACATCTACACTATCAGGCAAAGTGCCTTTTAATCTGATAGTCCATGATTTTATTTTAGGCAGAAACTCTGCCACAATATTCTGCTTTTCTTCTTCAGTGAATTTTTCCACCAAACACTCCCAGCATTACTAGAGAATTTTCCAGTAATTTTTTAATATTCTGGCAAGACTATTTGTTAATACTTTTACCACATAATATACTATGAAAAATAATATAATATCTCTTATAAAGTATGTAACTTTTAAGTCTGGCACCAAAAGTATTTTAAATAAAAATGATGCCAGCATAACAACTGATGCAATTAATATAGGGTAGTATTTAAGCGATGTTATCATTTAAACACCCCCTTAAATAGATTATATACATTTGCACTTTTTTGTTTTTCTAAAGGTGCACCAATAAAACGCCTTGCACAGTCTTGAATATCTTTTGAAAAGGCAGTTTTTGGATCTAAAATGCTAACAGGTTTTTGTGCTCTTATAGCTTTGCGGACATTTTTATCATCCCTTAAATGCCCTAATAAATGCAGGTCCATATTTAAAAATTTAGATGCTACATTTTTAAGGCTTGCAAATACATTATCAGAGTTTTGAATATCATCTACCCTGTTGAAAACCACATTTATAAGCTTAATATCGTAAGTCTGCTTAACTACTTTCATAAAAGCATAAGCATCTGTAATAGCTGTTGGTTCAGGCTGAGTTACCACAATTACAGTATCAGAAATTGAGCTAAACCTAACAACAGCATCTGAAATACCCGCGCCGGTATCAAAGATAATAAAATCATATCTGTCATCTAAGGTTATAAATATATTAAATATTTTATCAAAATCTTCATCAGATAAATGGGCAAGCTCCATAAAACCACTGGAAGCTGGGAAAACATCAAACCCGTAAATATCTTTTTTCAAAATATCATCTATCCCTGCTCTGCCTTCTAAATACTTCTTAATGGTTGCAGTAACAGAAAGGGAAAGCATAATATCCACATTGGCAAGCCCTAAGTCTGCATCAAAAACTAATACTTTCTTGCCAATATTTGCCAGCTGACATGCGAAGTTCACAGTAAAATTCGTTTTACCTACACCGCCTTTTCCACTGGAAACTGCAATATAATGGCTGTTTCTGTTTGCTTCCCATGCTCTTCTTCTTAATGTAAATGCCTGATCTGTCATTTGTCGCTCCATAATGTAGGTATTTCCTGTAACATTCTTTTAGCAATTTTCTTGCCATCTGGCACTTCCATATCATCTGGTACATTCTGCCCTGTGGTTACAAGCAGTAATGGAAGCTTTTTCTTAACAGGAATATTTATAAGCGGGCCAAAATATTTTGTTTCGTCCAGCTTTGTAAAAATCAAATAATCTGGCTTTAAGACTTCATATCTTTCAAAAGTATCATAAAGCTCTAAATGGTTTGATGCCATGGAAAGAACAAGTGTGGTGGTAATTCTTGAATCAACCTGAAAGAAATCTCTAATACCTGCTATCTGGGTTGTATCAAACTGACCTCTACCCATGGAATCTATTAATATACTGTCATACCTGCCTTTAACTTTTGATATTATCCTTGCCAGCTCTTCCGGGCTTGTGGCAACATATAATGGCAGGTTTACAATTTCTGCATAAGTTTTTAACTGCTCCACAGCACCTATTCTAAAATTATCCACTGTAATAAGGCATACTTTCTTGCCGTATTTTAATGTAAGGGATGCTGCAATTTTAGCAATGGTGGTAGTTTTTCCTACACCAGTTGCCGCACTTCTTAAATAAAACTTACCTAATCTTGCTCCTCTTGTAATTGTATTAATTATTGGTCCATACATTGGATATCCACAATCTGGTCTCTGTTGCAACTGTTCAATTAATTCACTAATTCCTTCTCCAGCATTTATGTAATCATCATTTGCGCTATCAACATA
>CAMEOC010000004.1 GCA_945929285.1 uncultured Mucispirillum sp. | reverse complement strand
GGCAAACTCATATTCCAAAAACAAGGTATGAGACACATTGCCACAGGTATGAGCAGAAAGCGTAAACGCCAGCTTAAAGAAACTGGTGTTGTTACAGGCACAGTGGCTGCTAATATGCGCCGTATTATGCCTTATGCATAAGATATTTTAATATCTTATATTATTTTAAGCTATGTGTACGGCATTAGGCCGCCGTATGACAGGCAAAACATTTATTAACCTAAGTCTTAAGACTTAACAAGGAGGAAAAAGTGCCTAGAGCTAAAGGTGGTTATAAAACCAGAAGAAGAAGAAAAAATATTCTTGCTTATGCAAAAGGGTTTAGAGGCAGAAGAAGAACCGTATATAATATTGCCCGCCCAACAGTAGAAAGAGCATTATGCTATGCTTACAGAGATAGACGCAGGAAAAAAAGAGATATGAGAAGACTTTGGATTACTCGTCTTTCTGCTGCTGCTAAATTAAACAATACTTCATACAGCAAACTTATGGGTAACCTTAAAAAAGCTGGTATTGATTTAAACCGTAAAGTGCTTTCAGAAATGGCTATTAATGCTCCTGAAGCTTTTGCAGAATTAGTAAAAAGCGTTACAAAATAAGTTAATAACTTAACATATAAAGCCCTCATTATGAGGGCTTTTTTAGTATATTTACTTTTCAAGCAGTTTATAATTATGTAATGCATTACTAAATATTATATTATTTTTTAGTAATGCAATACCAAAAATTACATATATTGTTTCATAAAGGATGTAAACTTATCTTCTAATACTTTTATATTTTTTATAAATTCCTGCATACTAGATACATTTTGTGGTATTAGAAAATTATATATGCCTACTGTGCTGTTATATAATAAATTATTTTTACTACTATTTAATGGGGCGGTTATACATTCATTATTTTCTACAACTGGGTGAATAAAAAGGCTGTTTTTTATTCCTAAAATATACATATATGAAAGTATTTGGTGGCGGTCGTCATAGTCTACATCTTCCATACTTTTTAATATTTTATATTTTGCATCTAGTACAATTTTATTATTATAAAAATCTGGAAAACTATACCAGTTTGGGCTTATATTAAGAAGTTTTACAGGGTTTGATTTATATGTATTATTAGGGTGGGTAAAATATAAGGGTTTTAATAATGTATATAAATATTCTTCCCATAAGTATGATACATCAAATAAAATGCCATAAACTTTATCTTTTGATTGCCCATATTTTAACTGCTGATTTTTCAAGATTTTAATACATATTTTTCTTAAAGGCTCATAGGCGGTATAATATGGGTGTATTTTACTTTTTATATTTTTACTTATAATAATATTTCTATCTTTTTTAGAATAAGCTGGGGTTATTTCCCTTATGGATTTTACAATATCTTTTATATCACTACTTTCTAGTATAAAAGCATATTCTTTATGTTCTGCAATATATTCTATTGTATGCCTTATAAGCTGATTTAATGGGTTATTATATGAATGCTCCCTAACATTATAGGCAATATTACCATTATCCATAAAATTATATTTTATATGCCTTGCAATATCTATACTGCCTTTTAGTTTGCTATTATTATACTCATTTTTTACATACTGTTTAAAAAGCCCTGTTTTATAAGCATTTTTTAAATACAAATTAAATAAATAAGGCAAAAATGAAAAACTTTTTTCATTATCTATATTATGCTGAAATTTAGTTGTATGAATATTTAAAACTTTTAAAAGCATATAATGAAGAAAATAATCATTTTGATTTTTATCTGTAAAGCGAGATTTTATACTTATACTTATATTATTTACACCAATAAACCCGGCAATATTTGAAGTAATAATAGAATTTGTATGCTTTTCATATTTAAAAATATTTCTATCTTTAAATTTTTCATGTATGGGGCTTTTGTATAAAAATATACTATTATCATTATTATCCTGTAAATTTATTTCAGATAAAGAAATAATATCATTAATAAATGCCTCATCTAATTCATAGTTAATTTCATTATTATAATTATCAATGGTAGTAATATGCATAATTGGAAAACCACATATTATTCTTGATTATCATTTGTAAAAGTATATACATCATCTATAACTATATCTTCAAGAATATTCATATAATTTTCTCGTTCCTCTTCTTCGTACCCTCTAAAATATTCATATAACACACCATACAAGTGATTTTCCCAGAGTTCATCAAAGCTATTATTGCATTCAGTAAGTTTTAGAAAATATGATGCACCAATATTATATTCGTTACCTAATAAATTTGTAAGAAAACTATTTAATTTTTTTAGCCTTGATTTAGATTGATTAATTAAATCTGTATTTTTTAATTTTGCAAGTATTTCATTTTCAGTCATTTCATAGGTTATTTCCTGCCATGCAAAACGTCTTCGTATGGCAAAATCCATACTTTCCACACTTCTATCAATATCATTCATTGTACCTATTATATATACATTTTCAGGAATGAAAAAACCTTTATAAAACAAATCATCTTCTTCTATTAAGGTTTTATACTGAGTTGTTACAAGCCCTTTTTCACCACGATAGCTAGGGTCAATAGCATAAAAAAGTTCGCCTAAGATTTTATTTAAATCTCCCCTATTGATTTCATCTATAATAAATATATAATTACATAGTTTAATATTATTAATATTATTTGCATTAGTTATTTCACTGTGTATTTTCTGCCCATATTGTTTATCAAAAGCATAATAAAAGCCATGAATATATGAATGATGCCCTGTAATATGTAATGCTTGATTAAACTCATCTGTTTTTAAATTTTTATCTTTTACTCGAACATACTCTATATAAGATGATACTAATTTCTCCATGATTAGTCGTGTTTTTCTATTGTTGCCATCTTTTTTTTGAGTAAATATTGAAACATAATTTGTATCTCTATTATATTCTACCTCAACAATAGGCTCTACATAGGTTTTACTTAATCCTACAATGGGATATGTTTTTTCTTCACTTTCTGCAATTTGAATATTTACTTCATCAATAAATTTTTCTAAATATTTCTGAATGACTTTTTCTTTTTCTACTTCAATTGGTGTTTTTTTGCTATCAATTAAATTTTTTAGTGCCCTTTTACAAAATTCTTTAAATATACCGTCCTGCCTTTCAAATGATTTATCTTTAGCAGGCTTTATACCCTCTACAAAATCAGTATAATCATAGGAAGGGTGAAACTGCACAAATTCTATTTGGTTTTTAATAATTACTTTTTCTTCACTGTTTAGTTCATCATAACTATTAACTTCTTTATCTAAAATAATAGATGCTGCAATATTTTTCGCTAGATGTGTTTTACCAGTTCCCGGAGCACCTGTTAATATTAAATTTTTTGATTTTAGTAATTTATTTTTTATATTTAAAACTATCATATTACTTTCTTCTATATTTTTACCACTATAATAATTAATAAACTTAGTTGGATTTTGGTTGAAACCTATTTTGAAAAAAGCTTTTATATCAATTTGTTCCTGATACTCTCTAATATCTACCCATTTTTCAACATACATTAGAGCAACTATGTCTTCACTTAAAAAACCATAATCTTGACAATTATCAATTATTGACTTGATTGGTGTTGCTTCATACTTTCCAAGACTTTTGCCAACAAATAAAGCTTTTTTTCCCTGTTTCATTACAATATAGTCGCCTGCATTTACCTTCTTAAAAGCAGAATATCGCTCAACAGGTCCAGCAAAAGCAATTTTTTTATCTAAAAATATATCCATATATGATTTATTTTTGTTACTATCTCCCCAACTAACTCCACAAGCAAAAACTATATTCATAATTTTATCCTCTTTTTGTATACTATTATTATATAAGTAACTATAATCTAATTAAAAACAAAACACAATATATAACTTTGGCACGATGATTGCTATGATTTTATCAAGAATATGCGAGTATAAATGCGGAGGCTTTTATGATAGTAAACAATGGTGCATACCTAAATTATTTAACTACATTTACAAAACCCAGCAACGATGTAGATGCTTTAAGTGATAGTAATAGTGATAATGCTTCACCTGTGAATAATATACCAGTAACACTTCCTGCAAATATGGATAGTTTAGATATTACTTCTTCTGTTACAGAAACCGAAGAAGTAAAAGCAGAAGTAATAGATAAACCAAAATTTGACTGGAAATATAATACCACAGAAAACGGGCTTTTACCTGATTTTAAATTAGGTGACTGGGAAAATACTTCCCAAATACTTTTTGGTGGAAACACCATGAAAATAGAAGAACGCTCATTTGCTGTATATCTGCCTGCTAAATTACAGGAAAAAATGGAAGCAGACCCAGAGTTTGCAAAATCTATACAAGGTAAACTAGAAGAGTTTTTTAATAACAGCATAAAAGAAAGCGGCACTTTAGAAGACGGCACTCAATTTAATGTAATAGCCCAGCAAATGGCTGTTGCCATGGATGAAAACGGCAATATTATGCATACCTATGTGCGAACAGAAAGTTACAGCGTTTCAAACACTCTGCCAGAAAGTGCCAGCAATGAAGAAAACCCACTGGCTCAAGATATGCAAAACCAGGTATCAGGCGGCAGCTTAACTATTAAATACGGCTTTGCAATGTATCAGTCTACATTACAAATTGGTAATGCCTCATCTAATAATTTATCTGAAGAAGAAAGAAACTCAAATGCCATGGTTGCAATAGGTGTACAGGCTGTAATAACCATAGAAACATCGCAGGTAAGTGGAAATGAGCCTGCCATAGAAATAAGAAAAGCAAATGGTGATATTGTGGAGCTTGAAACTGGCAAGCTTATACAAAAGCATGCAGGATATAACGACGGCTCGCAAAAATTTGATAATAAAGCATAAAAGTTATTGGCACTTTTTTATAAATTTATTAATTGGAGATAAGCCGTCTAATTTTATAGACGGCTTTTTATTTTTACTACCTGGCTTTCATAGAGCAAAATTTTCCGCACATGGCACATTCTTTTTCATCTTTAAAATCTTTTCTTCTTTCAGCTACAATTTTACTATCTATGGCATATTTTTCCATTTTTTCCCAGTCTAAATCTTTTCTTGCCTGTGACATTTTTTCCTGCAAAATTACAGTATCTTTTCTATTTAAAGCTACTTCGCCTGCAGCTGCTGCTATTTGAAAAGCCTTTATCCCCATATATACATCTTCTTTATTTGGCAGTGTTAAATGTTCTGCAGGTGTTACATAGCATAGAAAATCTGCCCCAGCTGTTACTGCAATAGAAGCACCAATGGCAGCACTTATATGGTCATACCCTGCCCCATTATCAATTACCAGTGGCCCTAAAACATATAAAGGTGCATTATGTATTAAATCTTTCATAGTTTTAATTTGTGATGATATTTTATTAAGCATCATATGGCCTGGGCCTTCTACCATAACCTGCACTCCATATTCTCTTGCCTTTAATACCTGTTTAGATAAATTTAGCACTTCCTTATTTTGTGCAAAATCTCCAGCATCTTTTAAACTGCCAGGGCGAAGCCCATCACCTAAAGAAAGTGTTACATTATATTTTTTAGCTATTTTTAAAAGCCTTTCAAAATCAACTAAAAGCGGGTTTTCTTTCTTATTTTTTATCATGTAGCCTGCAATTATAGCCCCGCCCCTTGAAACAATACCTGTAAGCCTTTTATTATTTGCATATTCCACAGCTTCCATATCAAGCCCTGTATGTATTGTCATATAATCTACACCGCTTTCTGCCTGATTTTCTATTTCTTCAAATACATATTCCATACTTATACTATCTATATCCTTTCCCATATCCTGCCATTTTTTTGCAGCTGAATATATTGGCACTGTTCCAATAGGCATATTTGTTGCTGCCATCATATTTTTTCGTATATTATCTAAATCTCCCCCGGTGGATAAGTCCATATATGTATCTGCCCCGCATTCTTCTGCTGTTTTTAATTTTTCCATTTCTTCATCAATTCTGCATATTAAAGGGGAAGTGCCAATATTTGCATTTATTTTTATTTTTGCAGGCTGGCCAATAAGTAATGGTTCAACATTCTTATGGTTAATATTTCCTAAAAGCACCATAGAGCCGTTATTTAATCCATTATAGATTACATTTTCATCAAGATTTTCTTTTTCAATAAGTTTTTCTTTTGATTTTAAATAGATTTCTAATAAATGATTGTTTTTTGAAAACATATTATACTCCTTGAAAGCAGGGGAAGTATAATCATATTTATTTTTTAAAATAAAGTTCCCTGCGCAGGTATTAACCTTATCAGGTTCAAAGGGTCTAGGTAGTAGATTTACCTATCTCAGCTTTTTAAAGCACCCCTACTTTCATTTTATGAATTACTATAATTTATAAAGTTTGTAAATATAAATTATTTATGCTTTAGTCTTTTTTGTTTATATTTTTGTTTATATTTTTGTTTATATTTTTCTTTTAATTTTTTTGCATATTTATAGCTTATAAAATAGCCTGTTACAGAAAAAAATACCATAAATATAAAACTGCCAAGCAGAATAGGCTTGCCCCAAAATATAAAAGTCTGCTTTATGCCCTGCATAATGCCGTCTTGGAAAAAGCCAATAAATTCATTATAGCCGCCTGTTTCCTGCCCCATGAAAAATGAGCCTGTTATATAATATAAATAAAAAAGAGGCAGGTTTGTAAAAGCGTTACTAACCCATGTCATAGCAAGGCCTACTGGCAGGCTAAAATGTATTTTAAAAAATTTTGCAATAACCCATATTAAAAGCACAATATTCATTTGCAACCCAACAGCCACGCCCCTTGCCACATAGTTTGGGTTTTGCCGTTCACGCTTTATAGGCACAATTAATTTTAAATAAGAATATCTATATATGTTTGTTAAGTAATTTTTTCTTTTATGCATAATAAACCACATAAAATCTACCATATAAATATAACCATTTCAATAGAATTAATTTTCTTATGGACTATATTTTTATTTTTCTTTAAAATAGTATTATGAAAAAAGTAAGTATATTATTTTTAAAATTTCTTTTTGCAGTTATTTTATTATACCTTTTAGGTGCATTTATTAATTATTTTGGAATGGTGGTATATGCTTTTTCCATTCTTTTAATATCTGCCCCTATAATACTTCATAATGCTTCAAGGTTTAGCTTAAAAAAAGAAATAAAATTAATAGAGTATGAAAAAGGGAAAAAATTATATAATTTTTTATCCGGCAAAACATTAGGCTATATATTTATTATATCATTTAGTATTGTTTTAGGGTTTTTAATACCTGTTAGAATATATTTATTTTCATCTATTGAGTTTTTATGCCTTTTTATTATTTTCCCACTGCTTATATTTTCAAGATATATGAGCACAAAGCTGGTGCTTTTAATATATAATGATAAATTTGCTCCATATAAAATAGAAACCTTAACTTATTTTTTAACTTCATTTTTTTCTGCCCTATTATTTCCTATTATAACTTATTACTTAAAAGATATTAATTTTCATATTCCGTTTTTAGATAATGATGTATTAACTTTAAAAAATAACTACACTGCTTATATGATAGGCTATATATTAGATGTATTTGATAATTTAAGCCATACAATACTGCAGGCAGATGTAATATATTCTGCTCCTTTATGGGTATTTTTAATGGCATTAATAGTTTTAAGCGGTGGCGGGTTTTTATTTTACGGTATAGTTAGTTTTATTAGCTTTTTCTTTATAAAAAAAGAAAATTTATTAAAAGTATTTAAAAGCCCTGCAAAAAGTGATGATGAAAAAATAAATAAATTCCTAACGGCTTTTATAATAACACTGCTTACAATTTTCATATACCCTTCCATATTTGCTGCTGTTACATTTTTTTCTGCTGCTAAATTAGAAGTGGTGGAAAAGGTAGTAGAAGCAAACACTGTGGCAGTGGAAGTTATAAACGGGGTAATGTATAAAGAAGGCACATTAAATAAAATGCAGATAGCTGCAGATATTGCCTACGGTGCTACAAAAGATGAGCTTATATCATCAGTTAATAAAATGTATGATGAAATACTTTTAAATACAGATAAATATTTAGACTGGTATTACAGCTTATCAGCAGAATATGGCAGACTTTTTAAACTTATTACAGGCAGTATAGAAGAATATATGGAAAATAAATTAAAAGAAAATTTAATGGATAATGTTTCAAACCATATAAACTTAAATATTGTGGAAGAAAACATAAAAAGCCTGCAGGATAATATTTCTATAATATTACAGGAAAATAAAATAACTAAAAAAGATGCACTATATAATGTAGTAACAGAAATAAATATAGAAGATATATATTCGCTGGCAGAAGTTGAGCCTATATTAGATATTAAAAAACGCTTTATAGCTTCCACAGGTGGTGGTTTGGCAGCTGGTGCAATAGCTGGCACAATAGCAAGTAAAGTGGCAGCAAAAACAGGCTTTAAAACTGCGGCTAAAGCAGCAGCAAAAGCAGCAGCAGGCAAGGCAGTAAGTGCAGCTGCAGGGGTAGCAGCAGGGGTTGTTTCTTCCATATTTACTTCCCCCATAGGTGGAGCAGCCATTGGCACAGCCACAGGGGTTGCCATAGATAAAGGGCTTTTAAAGCTGGAAGAAGTAGTAAAAAGAGATGATTATAAAAAAGAAATAACTTCTTCCATAGAAGAAAGCAGAACCAATATGATTAAAACCATAGAAAATGCTTTTAATGAAAGATAGTTTTTAAGGCTCTATATCTTCTGTTGTAATAGGCTCATAATTCATTTCGTGGTATATCTTATATGTATCCCAGTTGTTTTTAACTCTATCTATCATATATCTATTTAGAAAATCAAAACTTTGCCTGTCTTGCCTGTCTGCTTCCTGTAATGTAGCAGGCATAATATCTACTGCCGGCACTGTAATGGTAATAGATTTTAGTTTTGGTTGAAAGCCTGTATCTGCTAACCTGGCATTTAGCTGTTTTTTATGTTCTTCTTTCCATTTTGCTTCCATTTCTTTGCTGTATTGCTCTCTTTGGTTAATTATTGCATCAGATTTATTCATGTAGTTTGCAAACTGCTCTTTAGTTAAAATATCTGCAAGCTCGTGTTTATATTCGCTGTATAATGTTCTGCGTTTTGCCATAAAAATATCTCTTTCAGCAGTATATTTTAATACATATTTTGCTGTAAGCATATCTGTTTCTTTTACCTGGTCTGGTGTAAGCCCTGCATTTTTTAATAAGGTAGTATTATATACCCTTGAGCCTAGCACTTCAATGGAATAGGGGTTGCCTTCTACTTTAGTGAAAATCACAGGCATAAGGGCCGCACCTGTTACCACCCCTAATATAAATATGGAACAAAAAACTATAATAAACTTGGCAGATTTCTTTAAAACCATAGCTTAGTATAACCCCGTATTAAAATAATCTGTTACCATAAATTCTGCCATACTTGGATTATATGTTGAAAAAAGGTTTAAAGCAAGCAGTATGGCAGCAGCTGCCACAATAAATGAGCCTACTAAAAACTTTTTATATGTTTTTTCAAAGGATATAATGTTTTCATCTACTTCTTCTTCCTTAATTTTTTCCATTACATTTTCAGTAAAGTTTTTATTAGGAAGTTTTATTGGTTTAGTTTTTAGTAGTTTTAATACATCTTGTATATTTTCCTGATTATATTTTACTTTTTTCTGTTCTGATTTTATTCTATTCATTACATTTGCAGTAAAATCTTCTTTTGGCTGCATAATCTCTTTTACAGGAAGAATATTCAGCAGGTTATCTACTTTATCTAAATCATCTATATTATTATCAAAGTCTATATCTGCTTTTATTCTATTCATTACTTTACTGGTAAAGTCATCTTCTGCAGTGGTTTCATCTATTTTCAAACTTTTAAGTAATGGTATAATATTTTCTTCATTATATTTTTTCATGCACTACCCCTAAGACATTTTATTAAGGATTTCTGCTAATTTTTTTCTAGCACGAAAGGCTGTAACTTTCACATTTGATTCTGTAATGCCTGTTAGGCTTGATATTTCTGCCACACTTCTTTCTTCTGCATACATCATTGTAATAATGGTGCGTTCTGTGGGTTTTAAATGCTCCATGGCTTTCATAAGCATTTTATAGTTTTCATCCCCTAGTATGTTTGTTTCCGGGGTTCTGTAATCTATACCTAGTTCTATTGCCTGCTCTGTTTCTTCATCAAAACTAGACATTGGCACATCTTTTTGGGCATATTTTTGCCGCCAGAAATCTTTACAGCCTCTAATGGCAATGACAGTAAGCCAGTTTATAAAAGGCGAATCATTTTTAAAAGTTTTTAAGGATTTGTATGCTTTAAAAAATATATCGTTTGCCACCTCATCCACATTATCGTGTGGTATATGCATTGATACTATTTTAAATACTTTTCCTTTGTATTTATCTATCAGTATGGCAAAGTTATCCACATCGCCATCAAGCACTGATGAAATAATGTCTAAATCACTACTCTCCACCATACCCTCTCATTAATATATCCCTTAATAGTTATGGTCGCTTAAATTATAAATAAGTTACAAAAAATTACACTTCAAAGGAATATTTAAAATCATCATTATCAAATGTGCCTGAAAGTATTGCTGCCACATCCTCTATAATAACTATTTCTTCGTTTGTAGGTATCATAAATATTTTTACAGGGGAATCATCTTTAGATATAATACTTTCTTCTTTTGCTTTATTATTTTTTTCATCATCTAGAATAATACCAAAATGTTCTAACCCTTTGCAAACCATACTTCTTGCAACTGGAGAATTTTCCCCTACCCCTGCTGTGAAAATTATGCCGTCAATTTTTCCTAATACAGCATGGTATTCGCCTATTAATTTTTTTAACCTGTATGCTTCCATATCCATAGAAAGCTGGCAGTATTTATCGCCTTCTTCTGCCACACGGGCAATATCTCGCCTGTCTGTATATCTGCCTGTAATACCTAGCACCCCAGAGCGTTTATTTAATATGGTGTTTATTTCTTCTGAAGAAAACCCTTCTTTATCTATCATAAATAATGGCACAGCTGGGTCTAAACTGCCACTTCTTGTGCCCATAATAGCACCATCTAGTGGGGTAAAGCCCATGGATGTATCAATAGATTTACCACCTTTGCAGGCAGTAACACTTACACCGTTGCCAATATGCAGGCTTATAAAGTTTGTTTCTTTTATATCTTTATGTAAAAGGGCTGCTGCACACCTTGAAACGTATAAATGGCTTGTGCCGTGAAAGCCATATTTTCTTACGCCGTATTTTTCATACCATTTTAAAGGGATAGCATACATATAAGCAGTTTCTGGCATGGTTTGGTGAAATGCTGTATCAAAAACTGCCACTTGTGCCACATTAGGAAGTAATGACTGCATAGCTAGTATACCTTGCAGGTTTGGTGGGTTATGCAAAGGTGCAAGGCTTGAAAGGTTATCTATGGCTTTAATAACATTATCATCTATTAAAACACTTTTACTAAAAAGCTCGCCACCATGCACTATTCTATGGCCTACGGCATCTATTTCATTAAGCTCTTTTATTACCCCAAATTCTTCATCTGTTAAGAATTTAAAAACCATATTTATGGCATCTTTATGGTTGGAGCATTCGCATTCCAGCCTGTGTTTTTGGTGTTTTGTCTGGTGAATAATAAATGTGCCTACAAAGCCTATGCGTTCCAGGCTTCCTTTTGCCAGTAGTTTGTTGCTTGATTTATCGTATAATTGATATTTTACAGAAGAACTGCCACAGTTGAGTGCTAATATTTTCATAATACCCCCTAATAGAAAATAATACTTGCTAAATTTTAACATGTCAAACATTTAATTTATATTGCCATTACATACTTTTTACACAAATTTATAATATAAATAATAGTAATTTAGTATTAGATTAGAGGTGTAACCTATGACTTTAGGCACCATGGGAATGTTTTTTCAAATTTCTGCCCTTATATTATGTTTTGGGGCAGTGGGTATATATATCTCTTCATATTTTACAAAAAATTATAGAATAATATCTATTGGTAACTACTTTTTTGTTACTACTGCTATTTCTGTAATATTTGCATCCATTATTCTTTTTACTGCTTTTGCCATAAGTGATTTTAGCATATTATATGTGCTTAAAAACAGCAATAACACACTGCCTATGTTTTATAAATTAAGCTCTTTTTGGAGCGGTCAGGCAGGCTCGCTGCTTTTATGGGTGCTTTTACTGGCTGTTTTTGGGTTAATTGAAATATTTAGAATAAAAGAAAAAGAAAGTATGTATAAGCTTGGTGTTATGCTTATAATGTCTAGCACAACTTTATTTTTTCTTATACTTGTTACTTTCTTACAAAACCCTTTTACTGCTGTAAATATAGCAGGTGGCTATTTTAGAGATGGCTATGGGCTAAACCCTCTTTTACAAAATCCTGGTATGGTTATTCACCCACCAACCTTATATATTGGCTATGTGGGCTTTACTGTTATTATTGCCCATTCGCTAGGTGCAATTATGCAGCAAGATTTTTCAAATAACTGGGTAAAAATGGCAAGGCCATGGTCATTAATAGTATGGGCTTTTTTAACAATAGGTATAGTAGTTGGAGGCTGGTGGGCTTATGCTGAAATTGGCTGGGGTGGCTACTGGGCCTGGGACCCTGTGGAAAATGCTTCCCTTATGCCATGGTTTACAGCAACAGCATTCTTACACTCTGCTTATGTATATGAAAAAACAGGTAAATTAAAAATATTTACATTTATACTTTTACTTATTACTTTTGAGCTTACAATTTTAGGCACTTTTATTACAAGAAGTGGTTTATTAGATTCTGTGCATAGTTTTAACCCTCACCCAATAGGCTATTACTTTATTATATATATTATAATATCTACTTTGGTTTACTTAATAGTATTTATTAAAAACCCACAGTTAAAAATGATGAGGAAGGCTTTACTTTCCTTTCAAGAACTGGTTTAGTTTTTATTTCCAACTGGCTTTTTATTGCCATATCTGTGGCTATTGTTTTTGGCACATTACTGCCTTTAGTAATAGATGCCAGCTACACAATACCCCAGTATAATAGAAGCACAATACCATTTTTTGCTTTAATATTTTTTGCCAGTGGTTTTGGGCTTTTACAGGGCTTTAAAAAACAAAAACCTCAAAAATTTAAAAGACGGATAATAATATCCCTTGCAGTTGCTTTAATTATTACTTTAATTATGGCTTTTATGGGCTATAATAAAATAACTTCATTAATACTGCTTTTTACAGTTTATTTTTCATTATTGGCTGTTATTATTAAAACACTTTCATCTGTTAAAAAAGGCGGTATAAAATCTATTTTTCAAGCAAACAGGTTTTATGGTGCAATGATTGTGCATTTTGGACTTGTACTTATTGCTTTAGGTGTTATTATATCTTCTTTTTACCATTTTAGAGGAGATTATACCCTGTGGCCAGGTGATGAGCTTGTATATGATGAATATACCTTTAAAATTGGCAGTTATGCAAGCACCCATGGGGAAAACTATATATCTGAATTTGTGCCAATAGGTATATATAAAGGTGATAAACTGCTTTCAACAGCGCGAAGCGAAGAAGGGAGTTTGAGGGATGA
>CAMEOC010000003.1 GCA_945929285.1 uncultured Mucispirillum sp. | reverse complement strand
GATACCATAGAGCGAATAAAAATAATAAAATCACTTCGCCTTGGGGAGTTTGATGTGCTTGTAGGAATAAACCTTTTAAGAGAAGGTTTAGATATTCCAGAAGTAAAACTTGTAGCCATATTAGATGCAGATAAGGAAGGGTTTTTGCGTTCTACAAAATCTTTAATTCAGACAATAGGCAGGGCTGCTAGAAATGCAGAGGGCAGAGCCATATTTTATGGTGATAAAATAAGTGGAGCAATGCAGCAAACCATAGATGAAACAGCAAGAAGAAGGGCAAAACAAAAAGCATATAATGAAGCCCACGGCATAACACCAGAAACAGTTAAAAGTGCTATTGGTGATATATTATCATCAATTTATGAAAAAGATTACTTTACTGTTGAAGTAAAAGATGATTTTGATGTAAAATTAACAGGTAACACTGAAAAAGATATTGAAAAATTAGAAGCACAAATGTATAAAGCATCAGAAGATTTAGATTTTGAACAGGCTGCAAAATTAAGAGATATTATATTTGAATTAAAAGCTAAAAAGAAATAGAAGATATTTTGGAGAAAAAAATGTCAGAAGAAAATAAAGATGATAAGTTAGTAAGTGATTTATCTGCAGAACTGCAAAAATTAGCAGATGATGAAAATAGAAAAAATGGCGGTAAAAAACCTAAAAAGAAACGCTCAAAACTGCGTATTGCTTTATTTATTATAGGCGGTATGTTTGGCTTAGGTGTGCTTGGGTTTATTACTTTAGTGGTATATATTTATATCCTTAGTTTACAGCTGCCTTCAACTGATGAATTTAGTAAGTTTAAATATAACGAACCAATGGTGGTTTACGATGCTAAAGGCACAGTTATTGCAGAGCTTGGGGCAGAAAGAAGATACCCTATCTCCATTGAAGATATGCCACCTTACATATATCAAGCTGTGGTAGCTGTGGAAGACGGAAGGTTTTACGAGCACAGCGGTATAGACCCTTGGGGTATAGCAAGAGCAATGGTTACAAATATTAAAGCTGGCAGAATGGTGGAAGGTGGTTCTACACTTACTCAACAGCTTGTAAAAGTAATATACTTATCCCCTGAAAGAAAAATAAAAAGGAAAATAAAAGAAGCAATTATTGCTTACAGGCT
This sequence comes from uncultured Mucispirillum sp., assembly GCA_945929285.1. Classification (GTDB taxonomy): domain Bacteria; phylum Chrysiogenota; class Deferribacteres; order Deferribacterales; family Mucispirillaceae; genus Mucispirillum. Next base: position 12,675 of record CAMEOC010000003.1, on the reverse strand, counting down.
TGACAAAGAGCTTTCAAAAGAAAAAATATTAGAATTATATTTAAATCAGGTAAACTTTGGCCGCGGGGCATACGGCATACAGGCTGCAGCCATAAACTACTTTGGTAAAGATGTAAAAGATATGACAATAGCAGAAGCTGCCATGGTGGCAGGTATTCCAAAAGGCCCTTCTATATATGCTCCACACTTAAATATGAAAAGAGCAGTAAACAGAAGAAACCATGTATTAAAGCGTATGAGGGAGCTAAACTATATTACAGAAGAAGAATATAATAGGGCAGTAAATGAAAAAGTGGTGCTGGCAGAATCTATTCCTTTAAGGCTTAGGTATGCAGGCTATTTTATGGACTATGTGCATAAGTTTATAGAAGAAGACTTAAAAATAGAAGATGCACAAAATAAAGGTATAAAAGTATTTACCACATTAAATTTAGATTACCAAATAGCAGCAGAGAAAGCACTTATTACAAACCTTATGTCTATTGCTAAAAGGGAAGGTTATAAAGGACCTATTGGTAAATTATTAATTGAAGATGAAAATGTTGATAGTGAAGAAAATATAGAACAGGCTGTTATAGAAGAAGGGGAAAATAAAGATAACGGCACAAAATTTGTAAGGCTTGATAATAATATACCAAGTTATTTAGAAGAATTAAACTATAAAAAAGCAGTTATTACATCAGTGGAAAAAGCAAAACTTTCAGTGTTACTTTACGATAACAGCACTGGTATAATAAACTTTAAAGAAAATAACTGGGTAGCAAACTATAACGGCACACAAGTGAAAAACTTTACTGAAATATTTGCAGAAAACGATGTAATATATGTTTCTTTTTCTAAAAAAGATAAGGAAGAAAATGTATATTTAATAGAGCAAAACCCGCCACTTGAAGGAGCAATAGTTTCCATAAACCCACAAACTGGGGAAATATATGCTATGGTTGGTGGCATGTCTTACTTTAAGTCATTTTTCAATAGAGCAGCACAGGCTAAAAGGCAGGTGGGCAGCACCTTTAAACCACTTGTTTATGCCACAGCTTATGAAAGCGGATATTACCCAATGAGCGTATTTCACGATACACCAGTAATACAGGAAAGCACAGAAGAAGGGGAAGAAAACTGGAGGCCTAAAAACTTTGACGGCCAGTTTAGAGGGGAGATGACTTTAGAACGAGCATTACAGGTTTCTAATAACTCTGTAACCATAAAACTTGCCCAAAAAATAGGTGTGCGGAAAATTATAAGGTATGCTCAAATGTTTGGCTTTACTGGGGATATTCCTGTGGATTTATCTGTTAGTTTAGGCAGTTTATCAGCATCACCTTTAGAGCTTGCCTATGCTTACAGCACATTTGCAAACCAGGGTATGAGAGCAAAAACTCCATACTTTGTTACAAGGGTTGCAGATATTGATAATAAAACCATATATGAGGCTCAGCCACCTGAAATGGTGAAAGTATTAGAGCCATCTTCTGCATCACTTATTACAGACAGCATAGTAAATGTTGTGGAAAAAGGCGGTGCATGGCGAAGCAGAGTAAATATTAACAGAGTGTTTGGAGGCAAAACAGGCACATCAAATGATTCTAAAGACTGCTGGTTTGCAGGTGTTATGCCAAACCTGGTAACTGTTGCATGGGTTGGTTATGATGATTATACTAAAATGGGAAGCTATGCCGTTGGTGCAAATACTTCACAGTTTATTTTTATAGACTATATAAAAGCTATAAATGATATACTGCCACTATCGCTTTTTCCTGCCCCAGTGGATGCTACTTATTTTAAAGTAAATAAAGAAACTAACGAGCTAACAGATGCTATTACTGGAGATTTAATGTTTTCATTATACCCGGTAGATAAAAGTAATAAAATAGAACCACATGATTATAAGAAGTGATAATGGAAAATAATTTTGAAAATATAGAAAATACAGCAGAAGAAACTCAGGAAAAAGAACAGCCTGCTAAATATAAAAGCAGAAGTATTGTAAATAAATCTGCCAAAATGAAAAAAATATATGATTTAGTAGAAGTTGTTGCCCCAATAGATGTAAGTATTCATATTACAGGGGAAGATGGTGTTGGAAAGGACAGGCTGGCAGAATATATCCACACCCAAAGCAAAAGAACTGGGGACTTTATAACCATAAACCCTGTGGCTTTAAATGATATTATAGGCTCACTAGGGTTTAATAAAGTATTTGAATATTTTAAAAAAGCCGAAAGGGGTACATTATATATTACAGAAATATCTTCAGCTAATATAAAACTGCAGGAATACCTTTTAAACTCCATAATAAAAGTGGAGCAGGAACTGGGAATGTATACCCCTAGGCTTATATCTTCCACCAATAGAGATTTAACAGAACTTTCCAAACAAAATAAATTTAACCAAAGGTTAAGAGATAGTTTTGCCATTATTATGAATATACCGCCATTAAGGGAGCGTAAAGATGATATTGAAGATTTAATAAAAATCTTTATGCGTGATTTTGGTTATTTTGGTAAAAAAGCTGTACCAATAAACCAGGAAGCAATGGAGATTATATTAAGCTATGAATGGCCTGGCAATGTTAGGCAGCTTTCAAATACTATTCAGCATGCCATAAACCACACATCAAATGGGGAAATAACACCATCATCACTGCCAAAGGATGTTAGAAGAAAGCAGGGCTATATGGAAGCCAGTAGAAATATAATAGATGAGCTTTATAAATTTGCCCGTGGTCTTTTAGAAAGTGGTATACATTCAGAGCAGATTAACCCGTATACAGAATATTTAAAAGCAGTGGAAAAACCATTGATTCAAGCAGCACTAGATTTAACTAAAAATAACAGGTCGCAGGCTGCAGAATTAATTAGAATAAATAGAAACACACTTCATAAAAAATTAAAACAGTATGATATGGATGAGTAATATGAAATATATAAAGTTATTGATTTTAGCGGTAATATTTTTTTCTGCCAAGCAGGTATTTGCTTTAGAGCATGTGAAAATAATATTAGATGTAAATAATATACCTTCATCTAAAGGTAATATTATAGTTTATTTTTGCCAAAGTGAAGAAGAATTTATCAGCGAGCGTCAGTCCCAGTATTCTTTTTTCTTTCCTGCTAAAAAAAATAAAGTAACTGCAGAAATAACTTTACCTAAAGGAATATACGGTATTCATATTTTCCACGATGAAAACGATAATAAAATAATAGATAAAAACTCACAAAACCACCCCATAGAAAAATTTGGATATTCCAATAACTTTTTTGGCTCATATGGCAGACTGCCAGATTTTAAAAATACATTAATTAAAATAGATAGTGATAAGCAGGTAATAAAATTAAATTTAAGATAAAATCAGATGCATAAGCATCTGATTTTTATTATTCGATTTCATGGGCTTCAAGAAATAAGGATTTGCTAAGTGATTCAAAAAAATTACTATATGCTTTAGGGTCTTGAATTAAGTTTCTATTATGTTGAGCAATGGCTCTAACAATTAATTGTTTAGAATTTATATCTCTTACAGTAATAGTCAAGGTTGACATATTTGTAAAAGAAGAACCACTAACTGTACCAATATTATAGTCTGCTTGATTTATAATAAAACCTAAATCTTGCATAGTAGATACTACTGCTCTCATGACCAACTTTTTATCATTTGTATCAAATTTTCTTGATTGATAATTTCGCATTTCAACTTGTGATTGGTTAGAACCAATTACATGTGCCGAATTACTTGCAAAACAGCCTGTTAAAAAAATTATTGTAGATATCATAAATATAATTGTTTTGTTCATAGTATCCCCTATATATCATTTGCTGTTAAAAATACAGATTGGCTTAATTTTTCAAAAAATTCTTTATATATTTCTGGTTCAAGTCTTCTTTCTACTCTATATGAGCCAACATTGTTATAAATAATTGTCGCAAATTCTACACGAATGTTATATCCATTTTTCGTATTACTTTTACTTGAAACAAGCGTAACAAAGATAGTTTGAGATATATCATAAACAGGTGTTCCACCGAATAATGCAGCACCAAAAATTGCACCAACTTTTTGACCAATATTACCAGCTTCTCTATCTTTAGTTCCTGTTATAATACCAAGATTTGTATTACTTTCAGATATATTATATCCTAAATCTTGTAATACTTGTATAGAAGCATCAAGCATTTTTAATTCATCATTAGTTTCAAAAAATTTAGTTTCTAATTGTCTTCTTTCTAAATATTGGCTATCTAACTTATAAAAATTTCCATAAGACATAGTACAGGCATTAAGAAATATTGTGGTAATTAAAATAAATAAATATGTTTTTCGCATACAACACCTTTAATTAAAATGAAGATGTTCTATATGCAAAATCTCTTACAGGTCCTTTTTCATCATATTTAATGATAATTGTAAGTGTCCTTTGACTTGAAGAAGATTGCTTATTTTGTGATGCACCAAATAACAATAACCATGTTCCACTGGAAGAATTGTTATATGAAATTTCAGTAGATATTTTATCATATACCCAAACTTCCCTTCTGTTTGCATCAGTTGTTATTATGTTTGGACTTCCTAATATTTCCACTACATCAGAAGAAGTCATTCCAATTTTAATTTCTTTTTGAACTTTTGCCACAGTTAATTTGTTACTACTATTTATGTTGTTATTTTCAACTTGGGTTGCACAACTTGATAATAAGATAATACTAAAAAACATAAAAATATAATTAAACATTTTCTTATAAAACATTTGAGCCTCCAAATTTTAAGTTGTGCTATTATACATGGGGAAAATGTCAAGAAGTTTGTTATGCAAATATAAATTATTAGAAATAATATTTTAATCAAAATATATTCTTGATTAGAGTAACATTATCAACTTTTTTAAATTTCCCCTTGTAAAAAAATTAAAAAGTATTATATTCAGACAAATCAAGTCTTTTTAAGACAAAAAAGAGGAAGGAATATATTATGAGCGAAGTAACAAATGAAGTTTCAGAAAAAACACCAAGACTTAAGTTTTTCCCTGTAATGATGTTTGCTGTTATTATGGGGTTTTCAGGTATTACTCTTGCATATAAAAAAGCCCATGAAATATTGCTGCTGCCAGCTTCCATTTACCAAGTATTATCTTACATAACTGCAGCTTTAGCAATTATTATAGGCTTATTATATCTTATTAAAATAATCACTTACACAAAAGAAGTAAAAAAAGAGATTTCCCACCCTGTGCGGGTAAACTTTTTTGCAGCTATTTCTATTTCTATGCTGCTTTTAGCTGTTGTATTTCATGAAAATAAATCTGTGGCTTACCCATTATTTATAATAGGCACAGGCTTGCAGACATTTTTTACTTTTTATGCTATTACATACTGGCTTAATAAAAATATAGAAATGGCTCACTCAAATCCTGCCTGGTTTATACCTGTGGTTGGTAATATTATTATACCTATTGCTGGGGAAGGCTTTGCAGATGCTGCCCTTTTAAATTTCTTTTTCTCCCTTGGTATATTTTTCTGGATAATTTTAACAGCCATATTATTTAACAGAATAATTTTCCACGGTATGCTTGTGCAGAAATTTTTACCAACTTTAGCTATATTTATCGCACCGCCTTCTGTTGGGATGTTAAGCTATATAAAACTTACAGGCCATTATGATTTTTTTGCATCACTTTTACTTAATGTGGCACTGGTTTTTGGCTTAATATTACTTGCTTTAATTAAAAACTTTTATAAATTAAAATTTTTCATATCCTGGTGGGCTTTCACATTTCCAATGGCGGCTTTAACTATGGCTTTAATTACAGCTTATGAAAAAACAGACTATGTTTACACATTTTACGAGTATTTATCCATTGTTTCATTAATAATGACAACTATTTTAGTGCTGGTTGTTTTAATTAGAACACTTATGGCAATAGCTAAAAAAGAAATATGTGTTGATGAATAAATATAATTATTAATATACCTTTAATGCCCTTATTATCCTTAATATAATAGAGGCATTTTTTATTTGATTATTTATATATATTCTTTTATAATGCTTCATCTAGTATATAAAGGGGTATATATTAATGAGAGAAATAGCAGAACCAATTAGAGAATATTTTTTATATGGCGAAACAAAAAGTATAAAATTTAGATTAAAACAGTTAAAAGCTTTAAAAAAAGCATTATTAGCTTATGATAATGAGATAATACAGGCTTTATATGATGATTTGAATAAATCTTCCTTTGAAGCAGTTATGACAGAAACAGGTATTGTGCAGGAAGAAATAAATTACTACATTAAAAACCTTAAAAAGCTTACAAAAGCAAAAAAAATAAAAGTTCCCCTTACATTAATGCCTGGAAAAAGCAGGCTTTACAGTGAGCCTTATGGTGTTGTGCTTATTATTTCCCCTTGGAATTACCTTGTGCAGCTAACTCTTTCCCCATTAATTGCTGCCATTGCAGCAGGTAACTGTGCTGTTGTAAAACTTTCAGAATTTTCAGAAAATACTTCTAGAATTTTAGCAAAACTTATTAATGAAACATTTGATAGCAACTATATAAAAGCAGTGCGAGGTGATGCTGTAACTGGAGCTGCACTTTTGCTGGAAAAATATGATTATATATTTTTTACAGGCAACCAAAATGTAGGTAAAATAGTAATGAAATCAGCCAGTGCAAACTTAACCCCTGTTACATTAGAGTTAGGTGGTAAAAGCCCGTGTATTATAGATTACACTGCAGATATAAAAGATACTGCAAAAAAAATAGTATGGGCAAAAGCTTTAAATGCAGGCCAAACTTGTGTTGCTCCAGACTATATATTATGCCACTCTAGAGTTAAAAAAGAATTAATAAGTGCTTTAATTGCAGAATGTTCTTTAGTATATGGGGCACACACTTCAGAACATGAAGATTTTCCTAAAATAATATCTAAAAAGCATTTTGAAAGGGCAGTAAAATTATTAGACGGCTCAAAAACAGTTTTTGGTGGAGTAGTAGATGTGCCTGCATTAAAAATTGATTTTACTATTTTAGATAATGTAACATATAATGATAAAGTTATGCAGGAAGAAATTTTTGCACCAATTTTACCTATTATAGAATATACAAATATAGATGATGTTATAAAAGATTTAAAATATAAAGATAAGCCACTGGCACTATACCTTTTTACAAGAGATAAAAATATGGAAGAAAAGGTTATAAGCAATGTTTCCTTTGGTGGCGGGGCAATAAACGATGCTTTAATACATATAACAAACTCCAATGCTCCATTTGGTGGTGTAGGTGCCAGCGGAATGGGTGCATACCATGGTAAATATAGCTTTGAAACCTTTTCTCATCAAAAACATGTATATAAAAAATATTCTTTTTTTGATAATAAGTTAAGGTTTTTTCCTAAAAAGGATAAAGAAAAAATTATAAGATTTTGGTTTTATAAATAAATTCACTCTTTAATTTATAATAAAATTTGTATATAATATTATGCTAAAAAAATAAAAGGACTGGTTATGGATAGTAAAGAGATTAATCACATTGCAAAACTTGCACGCCTGAAATTTGATGAAGGCAGTGTGGAAGGTATTACAAAAGATATGAACGATATTTTAAAATGGATGGATATACTTCAGTCTGCCGATACTTCCTCTGTGGATAATTTAGAAGATGAGGCTATGGAGCTAAGGCAAAGGGAAGATGAAGTTAAAATAAGTAATCTATCAGAAGATTTAATGAAAAATGCTCCAGAAAGCTACGAGCATTACTTTACAGTGCCAAAGGTGGTGGAATAATGGCAGATTTAACAAGTAAAACCATTGCAGAGCTTTCCCAAGGCTTTGATAATAAAGAATTTTCTTCAACAGAAGTTGTAAAAGCTTACATTGAAAAAATGCAACAGGGCAGAAATTATAATGCTTATATTACAGAAACAAGCGAATATGCTTTAAGTAAAGCATTAGAAAGTGATAAAAGAATAGCAGAAGGCAAAAGGTTATCTATGCTTGACGGCGTTCCTTTAGGTATAAAAGACTTATTTTGCACTAAAGATATAAGAACAACAGCTGCCAGCAAAATATTAGAAAACTTTATACCGCCTTATGAATCTACTGTTACTCAAAACCTTTTAGATGCAGGCAGTATATTTATTGGTAAAACAAATCTTGATGAATCTGCCATGGGTGGTGCAAACTTAACCAGCTATTTTGGCCAGGCTGTAAACCCAATAAAAAGGGCAGATGGTAAAGAAGTTGTTACAGGTGGCTCATCAGGTGGCTCAGCTACTGCTGTTGCTGCTTCTATGTGTGCAGGGGCAACAGGAACAGATACAGGTGGCTCCATAAGGCAGCCTGCAGCTTTTTGCGGTATTGTAGGTATAAAACCAACTTACGGCAGATGCTCCCGCTATGGTATAATTGCCTATGCTTCATCTCTTGACCAGGCAGGGCCTATGACAAAAACAGTGGAAGATGCTGCGATTATGCTTGAAAAAATGGCAGGTTTTGATGAGCTTGATTCCACCAGCGCCAATATTGCAGTGCCTAATTTTACCGCATCACTAAAATCTGGTGTAAAAGGCTTAAAAGTAGGTGTTGTAAAAGAATTTTTAAATGGGGACTGAAACTCTGAAATTGCAGCAGCTTATAATGAAAGTATGGAAATATTAAAAGCAAATGGGGCAGAAATAAAAGAAATATCACTTCCTAATATAAAATATGCCCTTGCTACATACTATATAATTGCTCCAGCAGAAGCATCATCAAATTTAGCAAGGTATGACGGCCTTCGCTTTGGCTTAAGGGTAGATGGTGCATCATTAGATGAAATGTATGAAAACTCAAGAAGTGCAGGCTTTGGGGCAGAAGTTAAAAGAAGAATAATGATAGGCACTTATGTGCTTTCAGCAGGGTATTACGATGCTTACTATTTAAAAGCTTTAAATGTGCGTAAATTAATCAGGCAAGACTATATAAATGCTTTTAAAGAAGTGGATACTATCTTAACACCAGTTGCACCAACCACAGCATTTACCATAGAAGAAAGTAAATCATTTGACCCTGTAACAAACTACCTGCAGGATGTATTTACTGTGCCTGTAAACTTAGCAAAACTGCCAGCCATTTCTGTGCCTGTCAAAAAAGCAGAAAATTCACTTCCTATTGGTATGCAGTTAATAGGCAGAGATTTTGATGAGGAAACACTTTTCAAAAGTGCTTATGTTTTAGAACAAAATAACAGTTGGAGCAGAAAGTAATGAGCTATATAATAAAAGGAAGAACATGTGATTATGAAGTTGTAATAGGGTTAGAAGTTCACTGCCAGGTAATATCTAAAGCAAAATTATTTTCTAGTGCTTCTGCAGAAAGCGGCGGCACACCCAATGACCATGTGGCTTTTATAGATGCAGGTTTTCCTGGTATGCTTCCTGTGGTAAATAAATTTTGTGTGGAACAGGCTGTAAAAACTGGCCTTGGGCTCAATGCAAAAATAAACCAAAAATCTGTTTTTGCTAGAAAAAACTATTTTTATGCTGATTTACCTCAAGGCTACCAAATAAGCCAGTATGATAAACCTATTGTTGGGGAAGGCTATTTAGATATTGAATTAGAAGACGGCAGCACAAAAAGAGTGGGTATAGAAAGGCTGCACTTAGAGCAGGATGCAGGTAAATCAATACACGATATGCTGCCTGGTAAAAGCTGTATAGATTTAAACCGTTCTGGTGTTGCATTAATGGAAATAGTTTCAAAACCAGATATGAGCTCCCCTTATGAAGCAGGTGCATACCTTACAAAATTAAGAAGTATTGTTAGGTATTTAGAAACATGCGACGGCAATATGAATGAAGGCTCCATGAGGTGCGATGCCAATGTATCTGTTCGCCCTGTTGGCTCAAAAGAGCTTCGCACAAGGTGTGAAATAAAAAATGTAAACTCTATAAGGTATTTAATGCAGGCCATTGAATATGAAGCAAACAGGCATGTAGATGCTTATGATAATGGAGAAGAAATCTATCAAGAAACAAGGCTTTTTAATGCCAATAAAAAAGAAACTAGAAGTATGAGAGGAAAAGAAAATGCCAATGATTACAGGTATTTTCCAGACCCAGATTTAGCTTTTCCTTTAGTGGTAAGTGATGAGCTTTTAGAAAAGGTTAACAATAGTATGCCTGAAATGCCGGAAGAAAAAGCTTTACGCTTTGTGCAGACATATAAAATATCTGATGATGAGGCAAAAAGGCTGGCTGCTGAAAAAACTGTTGCCAATTACTTTGAAGAAGCTATGAAAGAAAAAGGCAGCGACGGCAAAAAAACGGCTAACCTTATATTAGTTGAATTGGCAGCTTATATGAGCGAAAACCAAATAGAAAATATATATGAGCTTAAAACTACAGCTTCCCGTTTAGGCAGAATTACAGCTTTAGTAGAAGACGGCACAATAGGTTTACGCATTGCAAAAGAGCTTTTACCAATGATTGAAGAAACAGATAAAGAGCCGGAAGCTATTATTGAAGAAAAAGGCTTAAAACAAGTTTCAGATACTGGGGAAATAGAAAAAATTATTGATAAAATAATTGCAGATAACCCTAAAAATGTAGAAGAATATAAAGCTGGTAAAGAAAAACTTTTTGGCTTTTTTGTAGGGCAGGTTATGAAAGCTACTCAAGGTAAAGCAAACCCTGCTGTTATTAATAAGCTTTTAAAAGATAAATTAAGCTAAAATTTATATGATTTTATAATAATTACTAACCCTTTAAATAAATATTTAAAGGGTTATTTTTTTATTAAATAAAATTATATGAAGATAAAAATTATCTTAATATAATTATTTATATAATAGAATATTGATATTAGTAAATATGATAAAGTATAAAAGTTAATATGATAATTATTGCTGATTATAAATCATTGATATTAAAAGAAAATATTGCAACAATACCAAAAAACATTTTTTAAAAATAAAAAAAATAGTAGACATATTTTTTAAATGTGTTATTATATCATAGTAAAGTGTAGGAGGCCATATGAAATTCTTTCGTAAGATGTTTGGCTGGTTTTTTACTCTAGTTCGTAATATCAGCATAAAAGTCAAAATAATCCTTTTAGTGTTTTTCCCGGCAATCGGTATAGTCGCTTTTTTCTCTTTTACATTTTATGATACATATACATACATGCATGCAAATACAGAGCTTAAGGATATGATAGATTTATCTGTTAATGTATCATTTTTATCTCACCAATTACAGTTAGAAAGGGGGCTTTCTGCTGGATATGTTACAGACCGTAGTCAAGATACGAAATATACCATTGATGAGCAGCGTATTACTACAGACGGGTATATAGAAGAATTTAAAAATGATATAGAAAATATTGTTATAGAGAGGTATGATAAGGCATATGTTGACCAAGTTTATAAAGCTGTAGAGCAGCTAAATAAAATTGGCGAATTTAGGGGCAAAGTAGATAGTTTTCAAGTAATGAATAAAGATGTTATAGATTATTATACAGAAGCTATATCGTTACTGATTGATACAGTTCAAGTTGCATCAAATGTTAGCCCTGATAATAATATTACAAAAATTTTAAGTGGTTACACTAACTTTATGTATGCAAAAGAAAATGCAGGTATAGAGCGGGCAAATGGCAATGTGCTTTTGCGTTCAAAAGAGTTCAACAAAGTCGCTTATAATAATTTTATATCTGTTATTGCAAAACAAAATGTTTATTTAGATTTATTTTTTGGGCAACTTCCAAAAAATAATGCAACAGCAGTAGCAATTATTGAAAACTATGAAATTACAACTGAGTCCTATACAGAGCTAATTGATTCATACAGAAAAGATATTATAGATAATGCTGTAACATGCGATTTTAACAATAAAGCAGACAATTGGTTTTCAGATATTACTTCAAAAATTAATGACCTGCAAATTATTGAAGAAATTATTGCATCTCTTGTATCTGAAACATTAGATGCCAATATTGCTAATGCTAAGTTTAAAATGACTTATATTGTGGCATTTTTTATTTTAGGTATGGTTTTTAATATTATATTTGCATTGATTATAGCATCAGATTTAATTATTAGAATAGATAGAATTAAACAATACCTTTCAGACCTGGCACAAAATAAAGATTTATCAAAAGATATAAGCCTTGCCTCTAAAGATGAAATAGGCAATATTGCAGTTTCTATTACAGAGTTTGTGCATATTATTAAAGCTATTATGGTGCAGCTGCAAAGCCAAAGCGAAGCAAATATGACAATTGCTTCAAAACTTGTGGATGCTTCAAGCAGTGTTACAAATACACTTTCAAATAGCGAACAGCTAGCCCACAGCAATATTAGTATAGGTTCAGAAATAGGCCATATTTCAGAAGATAACATAGCAGAATCACAAAAAACTATGGATTTAATGAATGTGGCTCACGGTGAACTTGAAAATATGCAGCAAATGATTGTAACTTTAAGCCAGGAAGTAGAAAAAGAAAGTAAAGCAGAAGAAGATATAGCAAATGATATAAATGAGCTTGTAAGGGAAGCTGAAGATATTAAAAATGTATTAACTGTTATATCTGAAATAGCAGACCAAACAAACTTACTGGCATTAAATGCAGCAATTGAAGCAGCAAGAGCTGGCGAACACGGCAGAGGCTTTGCAGTGGTTGCAGATGAAGTAAGAAAATT
>CAMEOC010000002.1 GCA_945929285.1 uncultured Mucispirillum sp. | reverse complement strand
GCAACCATCTGAGTATCACTGCCAATAAATACATTATCATCTATTATAGTCTGGTATTTATTATAGCCGTCATAATTACATGTAATTGTGCCGCAGCCAATATTTACATTTTTTCCTAAAGTGGCATCACCTAAATATGTAAGGTGGCTTGCTTTTGAGCCTTCACCCATTTTAGCTTTCTTAAGCTCCACAAAGTTGCCTACTTTATTATCTTTTTCAAGGTGTGAGCCTGGGCGAAGATGAGCCATTGGGCCAACAGATGAGCCACTGCCTATATAAGAATCTTCTATTAATGTATTATCTTTTATTTCCACATTTTCTTCAATAATTGCTTTATATAAACGGCAGCCAGAACGGATTATAACATTTTTACTAACCTTTGTGCCTTTTTCTAAAAATACATTTGGGTATATAAGGCTGTCTTTACCTATGGTTACACCACAGTCTATATAGCAGGAATCTGGGTCAATAATTGTCACCCCGTCTGCCATATATTTTTCTGCCCGCTGCCTGTATAATATTTTAGAAGCAGTGCAAAGCTGTATTCTATCATTTACGCCCATAAACTCTTTTTCATCATCTGCAATAAAAGCTTCTGCACCACCGCGGATAATATCTGTTAAATAGTATTCGTTTTGAGCATTATTATTATCAATTAAGGCAAGGCGTTTTTTAAGCTCTTTCCCATCACATAAATAAACACCAGTATTTACTTCATTTATACGCTTTTCATATTCATTGGCATCTTTTTCTTCCACAATTTTAATAACTTTATTATCAGATGAACGCACAATTCTACCATAGCCTTTAGGCTGTTTCATTTTAACACTAATAAATGCCACATCTTCAGTAACGCTATCTATAAAACTTTTTATGGTTTCTTCTTTTATTAAAGGCATATCGCCGCATAAAATAAGTACTTTGCCATTATCATCTATATAATCAATGGCAGCCATAACAGCATCTGCTGTGCCATGCTGTTCTTTTTGCAGAGCAAACTCCACAGAAGATTCTTTTAAATATTCCTGCACAGTTTCAGACATATTGCCTGTAACAACTATAATTTTATTTGGGTTTAAGGTTTTACTTAATTCAATGGTATAATCTATCATAGGCTTACCAGCAGCATGAAAAAGCACTTTTGGAGTTTCAGATTTCATTCTTGTGCCTTTGCCTGCTGCTAAAATAATTACAGATAACATACATCACCTCATATAAATATAAAATATACTAAAAGATATTATATACCATTTGAAAAAAATATTCTAGGGGAAAAGAAAAGGAAAAGGTTATTAAATTTTGTTGTTTATATTTTAAAAAAATTGGTATAATATACAAGTATTAACATTAAATTATATGAGTGTGGCATTTGTGAAGGGGAAGATATGAAAAATGTAATTATTATTGTTCTTGGTTTGGTTTGTGTTATTTTATTAGGCACAATTATGTTTGGAAAAAATTCGGCAAATTTAGAAACAGCTGTTAATGATAAACCTTTTTCAGGTGTAACTGTGCGTCTTGCAAAGCAATATGGTATGCAGTATGCAGCGGGTTATATTGTTGAAAAAATGAATTTATTAGAAAAATATTTACCTGGTGCAAAAATAGAATGGAGTTCTTTTGGTGGTGGTGCTGCAATTACTGAAGCATTAATAAGCGGTCATCTTGATGTGGGTTTTATGGGAATGCCACCTGCTGTAATAGCAATTGATAAAGGGGCAGATTTAAAAATTGCTTCAGGAGTTTGTGTTCCACCATTTGATTTAATGGTAAAAGAAGAAAGACTTCAATCAATTGCAGATTTTAAACCACAGGATAAGATAGCAATACCTGGAATAGGTTCAACTCAACATATATTACTTTCCATAGCTGCTAAAGAAAAACTTAATAAAGCTCGTGATTTTGATGCAAATATGGTGGCAATGGCAAATCCAGATGCTTATTCAAGCTTAGTTAGTGGCACAGAAATTGTAGGTCATTTTACGACTATGCCATTTTTAGAGTTAGAGGCAAGGCAAGGTTTCCGTAGTATCTTAACAGGTAAAGAAGCTTATGGAGATGCTAGTATTGTTTGTGTTACTACATCTAAATTTCATAGTAATCCAGCAGTTTATGCAGGGCTTATAGGTGCTTTATATGAGGCAATGGATTTACTTAATAAGCAGGACCCTAAAGTTTTAGAGATTATTGCAGAAGTTGAGAAAATATCAATAGAAGATGCAAAAGCATTTTTAGACTGGCCAGGTACTAACTATACTGCAAATATATACGGTTTAATGGGTATCGCCAACTATATGCATGAAGTGGGGTATATAAAAAACAAACCAGAATTAGAAAAACTTGTATGGGAAAATGCAAGAGCATTAATAGGTAAAAGAACAGGTGGCATATCCCCTGTGGAAGAAATATTAGGAAAGTAATACATATTGAGAATTTATGATTGATTATAATGCATAATAATGTTTATTGTTATTGGCATATATGTAATGAATAATACAAATACCGCGATTTCGGTTAAAATCTTTTTAAATCAATCTAAACTAATGATTTGAAATTGGATATATTATCCAAAATGTTTATATGTACTATGTAACTTTTTAATTATGTTCGCTATTTATAGGTATGAAAAAAAGAATTTTTTAAAGAGTATAGGAAGTTTTGAGCAGGTATATAGCAATAAATATAATCATAGTGTTATGGTTTTTTAAATTGTAAGTTTAGATGCAGATACTAGAACATCTCTACATAAAGAGGTGCTTGATATATGGTATAAGGCATATGGTAAACTTACAATTTTATTTGTTACACATGGTATTTTAGAAGCTATTTCTATTGCAAGTAAATTTGTTATATTAGATATGAAAAAGTATATCAAGTATTTGATAATATGGTTGAAGGAGAGGCTGGTAAAATGAAGAACCAAGAAGTTAAAGGTTTTGATGAGTGCTGGTCAAAGCTCAATAATATGATTAGGAATGAGCAATAATGACAATTATTCAAGCATTGTATGAAAATAGTTGTAAATATCCTGACAGGCTGGCTATTGCAGCAACTGATGGAGATATTACTTATAAGGAATTATGGGAATATGCCAATAGATTTGCTTCATACTTAAAAAAAGAAGGAATATGTAATGGGGATGCTGTTATTATCCAAGGTGTTCAAAATATTGCATTTTCTATTGTTATTTTTGGTACATTATTATCTGGTGGTGTAGTTGTCCCTGTTGATAAAAATATAATAAGCGATAATCTTTTAGAAATTGTTAAAGCAACAAATGCAAAAAAAGTTTTTTCAAGAGATACATTATCTTCATATACTTTAGCTGGAGTTTTAGAGCTTTTAAATGGAATAAATATTCAGCACTATGAATTTCCTTCATTAGATGATATATCAGATATTTTATATACAACAGGTACTACTGGAACACCGGAAGGTATTATTCATACAAATAGAAGCCACTATGCTACTGTTGAAAATATATTTAGCACTATAAATATGCCTGAGAAAAATGTTGCCTTAATAGCTGCTCCATTAAACCATTCTTTTGCTTTAAGGCGTTTTTATGCGAATATTGTCCATGGAAGTTCAATTGTTATTATAGAAAATATTATTCCTTTAGAGAATTTTTTTAATATGTTAAAAAAATATCGTGTAACATCTATTGCAATGAATCCTTCAGCTTTAGCAATTATATTAAAAGGTAGTAAAAATCTTTTAGCAGAGTATAAAAATCAATTGGATTATATAGAATTTTCCAGCTCTCCATTAAAGATAGATATACTAAAAGAAGCAATTTTCATGCTGCCAAATACAAAAATGTATAATATATATGGCTCAACAGAAGCAGGTTGTCTAACAGGTTATAATAATACACAATATCTTGAACAGACAGGTTGTATAGGATATGCAAATATTAATTCTGATATTTATATATTAGATGATAATTATAATATTATAGACGGTTTTGGTAAGGATAATGCAGGCTTTTTAGCAGTGAAAGGTCCTATAATAATGAAAGGTTACTTAAATAATAAAATAAACAGTCATAAAGTACTTTCTAAAGGATATTATATAACACAGGATATTGTGTATAAAGATAGTAAGAATTTTTATTATTTATTGGGAAGGCAGTCAGATATTATACCAATTGGGGGCTTAAAAGTTGCACCTGATGAGATAGAAGATGTTATAAAAAAATGTAAAGGAATAACAGATTGTGCCTGTATAGGTAAAGATAATGAACTGGCAGGTCAGGTTCCTGTGCTTTTTATTACTATCAACAGTGAATATGATAGTAAAGAATTATACAAATTTATAAAAGATAAATTAGAACCATATAAATGTCCAAAGGAAATTCGTATTATTGATGAAATACCTAAAACATTTAATGGAAAAATATTAAGAAGAAAACTAAAAGAAATGCTATAATGAATATTCTAGATTAGAAATAATAGAAAAATTTTTGAAAAATAATATCAGGTATATAAAAAAATAGTAATAATATTAATATTAATAGAAGATTATCTTTTTGTCTCTTTTAGTATAGATAATAATAGTAAATGAAAAACAGTATAGTAGTATTATACAATTTCCTTTAAATTTATTCATGAAATATTTGAATTTATATTATTATGCTTAATTTTAATAAAGATAAAATAGGCAGGTAATGTAGTAATAATTTTATTATTTAAAAATGTTTTATGGTAAAGAAAAGGAGCAGTAGTTAACTCTTGAATTTTTAATATTTATATTGTAGTATTAACGGTGATATTAAAAATCAATGAGGTATATTATATGAAAAAACTAATGATTTTACTTTTTTGTGTCATTTTAGTGTTACTTGGTTATATAATTTTTTCCATAAAAGCATCTGAAAATACTATTAAAGAAGAACTGCCTTATGCAGGTGTTAAAATTCGTATTGTTAAGCAGTTTTCAACAGCTTATGCTCCAATTTATGTGGCAGAACAGTTAGATTTAATAGATAAATATTTGCCAGGTATAGAGGTAGAGTGGTTATCGCTAGGCGGAGGTTCTGCTATTAGTGAGGCACTAATAGGGGGACAATTAGATATTGGTATGATGGGTATTCCTCCATTAGTTATAGCTATTGATAAGGGTGCTGACTTTAAAATAGCAATGGGGTTAAGTATTATACCAATTGAATTAATGGTAAATAGTGATAAAATAAAATCTTTTAATGATTTTACACCAAAAGATAAAATAGGTGTACCAGGTATTGGTTCAAATAATCATATTCAAATTTCATTAATGGCAAAAAAGTATTTAGGAGATGCTCATGCTTTTGATAAAAATGTTGTAGTAATGTCAAATCCAGATTCTTATACAAGTTTATTAAATAGCTCTATAACTGCCCATGCTGCTATTATGCCATATTCTGCTTTAGAAGAAAGTGCAGGGTTTAAAAAACTTGCATCTGGCGGTGATACTATTGGTGATGTGAGTATAGTTTGTGTTGTATCAAAAAAATTATATGAACAGCCAGCAATATATACTGGTGTATTAGCAGCCTTAAATGAAGCTATTGCTCTTATAAATAAGCGAGATGCCAGAGCACTGCAAATTATTGCAAATGTAGAAAAATTATCAGTTGAACAAGTAAAGCAATATTTATCTAGAGATGGTACAAATTATACAAGCAATATTTACGGGCTTATGACCATAGCAAATTACATGTATCAAGAAGGATATATTAAAAATAAACCTGTTTTAGAAAATATGGTGTGGGATAATATGCTTGGAATAATTGGTAAAAGAATGGGTGATAAATCTCTAGTAGAAAAAGCGCTTGGGGAATAGTTTGTACAATGTATAAAAAGTTATTAGATAATATAGTTTTTAGAAGATTTTTATATATAACATTTTTTTTCCTCATATGGCAGTTAATATATAAGTTGCATATATTTTCTGCAATATTATTTCCATCACCATTATCTGTTTTGGAAAAACTGTATTTAGAAATATATGATGGAAGTCTATTTATAAAAACAGGTTATACTTTATACCTTATATTAATTGGGTTGCTTGTTTCTTTTTTGATTACTGCTGGGCTTGTAGTTTTTTCAAATATTAGTCATATTTTTAAAGACTTAATGCGAACTTTAATTTCTGTATTAGATCCACTGCCAGGTATTGCACTTTTACCTATTGCCATATTATGGTTTGGCATTGGTAAAGCTGCTATTATATTCATTATGGTTCACTCCATTGTATGGCCAACGCTTTTAAGTGTTATGGCAGGTTTTGATTCTATTCCAAAAATATATAGAGAAGTGGGGCAAAATATAGGGCTTTCAAAATTGCAAATGATAAAGGATATTTATGTGCCTGCAGCCTTTCCTAACATATTAATGGGTATAAAAAATGGCTGGGCAAGAGCATGGCGTTCTTTAATTGCAGCTGAAATGGTTTTTGGCACAACAGGTGCAATAGGTGGCCTAGGCTGGGATATATATTTAAAGCGTAATTACTTAGATATGCCAGGAATGTTAGCTACTTTACTAGTTTTAATGATTATTGGCATATTAATAGAAGATTTATTTTTTAAAACAGTTGAAAATAAAACAATAAGAAAATGGGGTATGATAAGTAATGAACTCTAATGTATGCATAAAATTGCATAATGTATCAAAACTATATGATACTGGGGAAAATAAATTACAAATAATTAGTAATCTTAATCTTGAAATTAATAAAGGTGAGTTTGTTTCTATATTAGGAAAATCAGGTTGTGGAAAAAGTACTTTATTAAGGAGTATTGGAGGATTTGAAAGTATTCAGCAAGGAGAGATTTTTATTAATAATACAAAAGTAATGCATCCAGATATTCATGCAGCAATGGTATTTCAAGATTTTAATCAGATTTTTCCTTGGAAAACAGTTTATCAAAATGTATATTACCCCATAAAAGTTAATCATCCCGAAATACAAGAAAGCCAGCTTAAGGACCATGTTAAATATTATCTTAACCTAGTAGGCTTATCAGATTTTTTAGATTATTATCCTCATCAGCTTTCAGGAGGTATGAAACAAAGGGTTGCTATTGCACGGTCATTAGCTTTAGAGCCATCAGTTATATTAATGGATGAACCTTTTGCAAGTTTAGATGCTGATACTCGTAATATTCTACGTAAGGAATTATTAACTATTTGGAATAAAGTAGATAATAAAGTAACTATTTTATTTGTAACACATAACATACATGAAGCAATATCAATGGGAACAAAGTTTTTAATTATTAAATCACCTACAGATATACAATATTTTGATAACAATGTAGAAGGGGAAAAGGGTATTGCAAAATCTCCGGAGCATAAAGGGTTTAATGAGTGTTGGTCATTATTAAATAAAATGATAAGAGGAGATTTATAATGACTATCCTTGAATCTATTTATAATAACTATAAAAATAGACCAAATGAAAAAGCTATAACAGCAAATGATGGCACATTAACCTATAAACAGTTATGGGAAAATTTAGAATTATTTGCAACTTATATTGAACGATATGGTTTAATAAAGGGTGATAGAGTTATTATACAGAATAAACAAAATATTGGGTTTGTAATAATGCAGTTAGGGTTATTGCTGTATGGTTTAGCTGTGTGCCCTGTGGGAGAAAATGCTACTTTAGATGATATTGAAAAAATTACAAAGGAAATTAATGCAAAAAAGTCATTTTTAGACAATGAATATGATATTTCACTACATGGAGTTGAAACATTACTTTTGAATACAAATAGGAAAGAACACGAATTTCCAGAAGAGAATATGGAAGCTGATGTGTTATATACTACTGGAACCACAGGTAGCCCTGAAGGTATTATCCATACCCATAGAACACATTTTGCTACTATAGAAAATATAATAGGTATTTTAGAGATAGATAAAGAAAATAATTTATTAATAACAACTCCACTGCATCATTCTTTTGCTTTAAGGCGTTTATATGCAAATTTAGTATTAGGCTACCATACTATTATTTTATATAAACTAATGCCTCTTTCAAATTTTTTTACGTATTTAAAATTATATAATATTACTTCAATTGTTACCAATCCTTCTGCTATGAATATCATTTTAAAGTATGGAATAGATTATCTTGGTGAATACGCAGCACAGCTTAATTATATTGAGTTTTCAAGTTCTCCTTTAAAAGATAATATTGTTGAAAAATTAATTCAAATATTACCAAACACCCATCTTTATAATACATATGGCTCATCAGAAGCAGCAACTACATTATGCTTGGATATGGCTAAATATAGAACAAAAACTGGATGTATAGGTAAACCGACAAGACATACAAAAATTTTAATTTTAGATCAAAATGGCAATGAAATTATTGAATGTGGTATAGATAATAAAGGTTATATTGCAGTTGTTGGAAAATCCATTATGAAAGGATATGTGAAAGAGGAAAGTAATATAAAATTTAATCCATACATGTATATATCAAAAGATATAGGATATAAAGATGAAGAAGGGTTTTATTATCTTGTAGGTAGAGATGATGATATAATTACAGTTGGTGGCTATAAAGTTGCACCTGAAGAGGTAGAAGATATTGCATTAAAATATAGTGGAATAAAAGAATGTGCATGTGTTGGTAAGTTAGATAAAATAGCAGGTCAAGTACCTGTATTATTTATAATAATCAATAATAAATATAATGAAAATGAATTGTATAAATTTTTATCGTCAAACTTAGAACCATATAAATGTCCAAAAGAAATTCGTGTTATAGATGAAATACCTAAAACATTTAATGGAAAAATATTAAGAAGAAAACTAAAAGAAATGCTATAATAAATATAAGGGAGAATAAAAATGATAGAAGAAATTTTTGAAAAAATAAGACCAGGAGCAGATATTAAAAATAGTAATGATATAGTAAGTGAGTATTCTCTTGATTCTTTTGATATAGCAGGTTTAATAGCAGAAATTGAAGAGCATTATAATATTAATATTGCTATGGAAGACATTGATATGGAAAATTTTAGAACATTAAAAACTATTAATGATATGATAGAAAGAAATAAATAATTAATTAATTAATCAATCAATTATTATTTTAGGTAGACTAAATGACAAGTAAAATATTTTATTTATATTTAGATTATTTAAAGCAGTTGCCCATAAAAGAAGGTGAGGCTATATATATAATATCAAATATGTCACCTGTTATATATATAGAAAAAAAAGCAGGTAGAACTTTTGATTTAGTAGAATTTATTAATGAACTAAAAAATATTTTTAACAAGAATAATACCATTATTATACCTACATTTAATTGGGATTTTTGTAAGGGCTTACCATTTGATTATAATAATTCTAAATCACAAGCAGGAATACTAGGTGATTATGCTTTAAAAGATAAAGACTTTCAAAGAACAAAGCATCCTATTTATTCGTATGCAGTATATGGAAAAGATAAAGAAAAGCTAGTAGCAAATGATTATATAGATTCTTTTGGTGATGAATCTGTATTTCATTATTTATACTATAATAATGCAGCTCAAATTGGTATAGGCACAAACACATATACTGCACACCATTTTATTGAAGAACATTTTTTTAAAGATATTATACCATATAGGTATATTAAAATGTTTAAATCTGAATATATAGATGAATTTGGACAAAGCAGTATAAAAGAATATTCAATGTTTGTAAGAAAGTTAGAATTAAATACAACAGTAAAAACAGAACCATTTAGACAGGAATTAATAGATAAAGGTATAGTAAAAGTAGAATATATAAATAATATTCCATTCTATTTTACACATGTAGAGGACTATTGTAACTACGCAAAAAATGATATAGCAAATAATAAAAGCAGAAAACTTGTTTATTATGATGGCAGGGATTAGAAAATGGTAACAGATGTGGTGTCAAATATACTTAATAAATGGTTGATTTTAAAAGAAAAAAATATATCAACAGCATATATATTAAAAGAATTAAATTATAAAAATATTGCAATCTTTGGAAAAAACGATTTAGCAGAAAGGCTCTATAGTGATATAGAAACTAAATTTAGTAAAGTAGATATTATATTAGATAAAAATATGCTGCAAAACTATAATTGTATTATCATTGCAGATTTTCAAAATTATTATGACCTAGAAAAACAAATGCTAAAAAATGCAGATATTTATTCTGTAAGGGAAATAGTCGAGCTAACATATTTCTTATTTATTGATGTAAGAAAAATATCAAACTTAAATAAAAACACTAAAAAATTTATAGTACGAGTTCCTAAAATAGATGTGGAATATAAAAGTAAAAATATTTACGAAGCTATGGTATCACTTATAAAATTTAATAGAGAGAATTTTGATAATAACCCTTCTTTTTTTAAATACTTATATAATGATATAGCTGAATTTAGTGATGAATACATAAAGCAGCTTTTTCAAACACCTGCAATCATTGTAAAAGAAAGTGGAGAAGCAACTCATATTGATTATAAGAGTGATTATCTAAATGTTATTAACAGTGAAAGGTATACACCAAATCAAGCAGAAGAATATTATAATAAAATATATATTTTTGGGGATTGCTACGCTTTTGGAACAGGTGCAGATGATAGCAGGACAATAGCAAGCCATATACAAAATTATTTTAAAGAAAGTAGAGTAATAAATTATGGAATGCTTGGAGCAGGTGGAGAAGATAGATGTTTTAACCGCCCATCATTTTATAATTATGAAGATAATGATATTATAATTATATTTGCTTTATACCCATATTTACCATTAAGCAGTAAAAAGAAAGTATTTGATTTTATATCTAAAAAGCTTAATGAAATAGGTATAACTTATTGTGATATGATGAAAGTTTATGATAATAGAAATGAAAATAAACCAATATTTTTTGATGCCAGCCATGTAAACCACAGGGGTTATAAACTAATTGCAGATTATTTATATAATAACTATTTAAGTAAAATTGAAATAAATAAAACAGGTAAGAAAAAAAATAGTGCTGTAAAAAATATTACCTCAAAATTATCTCAAGAACATAATAAAGGTTTAGAAGAATATTTAAAATACTTATCTACTGAAAAGTTTAAAAATAGTGATAATAAAAAATGTGGCAGTATAGTGATGAATGTAAACCCATTTACTTACGGTCATAAGTATTTAATAGAGCAGGCTTTAAAAGAAGTGGACTATTTATATATATTTTTAGTGGAAGAAAATAAATCTATATTCTCACTAGATGATAGATATAATATTATTACAGATAATTTAAAAGATTATAAAAATATAAAAGTATTAAAAAGTGGTAAATATATTATATCAACTATAACTTTTCCAGAATATTTTACAAAAGATTTTCAAAAAGAAGTAGCAGTTGATACATCATTAGATATATCTATATTTGCAGAAAAAATTGCACCAGCATTAAATATTTCAGTTCGTTTTGCAGGTAATGAGCCATTTTGTAATATTACAAGGCAATATAATAATACCATGCAGGAAATATTACCACAATATAATATTGAATTTAAAGTAATTCAGCGGTATGAAATAGACGGCATGGCAGTAAGTGCAACAACTGTTAGAAAATGTATTGATAATAAAGACTATGATTCATTAAAAAAACTTGTGCCAAAAGCTACATATGATTATTTAAAGAACAAGTTTATGGTGTAACCAATTCTTTTTCTTTTAATTTCTTAATAATCTCAAGCACACTGCTAAAGGGCACATTTAATATTTCTGCAATATCAAGTATTGTATTTTCACCATTTAAGTATGCTATTATATTTGTTAAGTTTCTGGTATAATCGGCACTACCTTTTTGGCTTATGGTAGGGTATAAACCATATTTTCCCAGCTGAGGCTCACCAACTGTTTTTATTTTATATATATTATTATTTTCTAATATATCAATACATGTTTTTACATATTCAAAGCCACCTTTTAAACCTTCTTCTGAAACAAAATCAAGGTTATCATTAGATGTATGATACTGCTTAAATTTACCAAACTTAGTGCGGCTTAATGTGCATACTGGCAGGTTTACATTTGGGGCACAAAATTGCCTTTCATCACTTCCTCTTTCTAAAAATGAATATTCTTTTGGGTTATCTGTAATATGTTTTAAAACATGGGTAACTATTTTATCAGTATATGTATTATTATATGGGCTATGCACGCAGGAATAATCACCATTATCCCCAATACATGAAAGCACAAAGCCAGCTTTTACATATTTTTGCAGGTGGGTTATATTTTCTCTTAAATAGATTAATGCTCCAATTGTTTCAGGTATAAATACAATGCGGTATGTATATTTTCTTTCAGGTAAGGCATATATATATTTTGCAATTTCTGTAGCCACAGCAACCCCTGAAAGATTATCATTAGCCATAGATGGGTGGCAAATATATGTTGATATTAAAACTTCTTCATCACTATATCCATTAATAATAAGCTCACCGTAAGTAATAGAGCCATTTTCATTAAAGTTAGATTTTATAACCACATGGTATAATTTTTCAGGGTTTTTTCTTAATTTTTCCCGCTGCCTGTGGGTTAGGCAAAAGCCCCAGCGTTTTTTATAATATGATGTAACATATGGAATGGCATCTATATCATCTTCAAGAGAATATAAGTGGTTATCAAGCTCAGAAAAAGGTATAGTTACATCTATACTTTCAGAATAACCTAAAATATGCAGGTTATTATTTTTAAAATCTATTATACGGCAGCCATTTTCATCTAAAATATAAGCATCACTAATATTCCATTCATAAGGTGTTTCCCAGTCATAGGTGCTTTTATTGTCAGCAATGGAATATTCATGTATTTTTAATTCATCAAGGTAATTTTTTTTTAAATAGTTTAATGTCTGCCTGTTTCCATTACCAGAAAGTGAGCGGGTAATAGGGAAAAGGTCTTTTATAATATTATACATATATATACCTCTATAAAGAGATATAATATTAATATTTAAAAATCAATATTTTTTTTTAAAGTAATCTTAAATATAGCCGATAATAAAAATAAGAAAACAGGTGGCTTCATAAAAAATGAAAAAATATAAAATTTTTTCTAAAGTATTATGAAACTATTTCCGATAAATATCTTGTAAGGCAGTTTTCTCATATAAAGTAAGCCGCTTTTGATCACCAATGGCACTAGCAGGTTTTTGAGAGCTCCTTACAAGAATAAAAAGAAGATACTGAAACAATCAGGTCGGCATGACGAAAAGCACTTCATCAATCTTTAAATCGTATGTCGGCAAAAGGTGCAAACCTTTAGGAGAAGACATTATGAGAAAAGCGATTTATAAGATTTCTATATAAAGCTAATAAAGAAATCAAACCGACCAACTTTGCAAGGACAATTTTTTAAAATTAAAAACACTAACAAAATTAAATGACGAAAAAAACTGGGCAGGGAAGCCCCGCAGTAAAGCACTTACACGGAGGTAGGTCATGGCTTTATCAATTTACAACAATGTGTCAAGTTTAGGCGCACAAAAATATTTAAGCATAGCAAGTAATATGCAGACAAAATCTTTACAAAGATTATCTTCTGGTTTAAGAATAAATACAGCAGCAGATGATGCTTCTGGTTTAGCAATATCTGAAAAATTACGTGGCCAAATCAGCGGTATGAGAAGGGCCAGCATGAATGCACAAGATGGTATTTCTTACCTTCAAACTGCAGAAGGTGCTATGGGCTCTGTAACAAGTATGCTTCAGCGTATGCGTGAGCTGGCAGTTCAAGCTGGTAATGGCACATATACAACAAACGATAGAGAAATGCTTCAACTTGAAGTAGACCAGTTAAAAGATGAAATAAACAGAATCTCTAAAACTTCAGAATTTAACACTAAAAAACTTCTTGATGGCAGCGGCACAGCTTTATGGTCATCAACTG
>CAMEOC010000001.1 GCA_945929285.1 uncultured Mucispirillum sp. | reverse complement strand
AGTTTTTTCTTCTGCCACTGTTATTTCTGGGTTATTTGTTACCACTGTTTCCCCATCACTAAAAGGTGCAGGCTGGCTAACATCTACTTGGTTTGTAATAGTTATAGTTAAGTTGCCGTGAGCTACTGCCACTGTGCTTATCCTTACATCTGAACCCATAACTATTGTGCCAGTTCTTTCATCTACCACTACCCTTGCAAATGTTTCAGGCTGAATTTCAATATTTAAAAGACTGCTTAAAAAGTCGTAATAACTATTTTTAAACTCACCTGGAATATCTACTCTTATACTGGTAGGTGAAGTTATAGTAGCAATTGGTGTGCCAATAAAGCTGTTAATTGCTGATTTTGCTTGAACTATATCTGCTATACCTAAAGAATTAAATGATAAATCAAAATAATTTGTATCAAGAGCAAAAGGAATCTCTTTTTCAACTGTTGCCCCGTTTGGAATAACCCCTACTGTTGGGTGGTTTTTTGTAACATTTGCTCCACCTGCATTAACATTCATACCACCAACTGATAAAGGACCCTGTGCCACTGCATATACCTGGCCGTTTGCACCAGTTAATGGAGTAAGTAAAAGTGTGCCGCCTTCTAAACTTTTAGCATCACCCACAGATGATACTGTTACATCTATTCTATTACCTGCTTTTGCAAATGCTGGAAGTTTTGCTGTAACCATAACCGCTGCCACATTTTTCACTTTTACATCGCCCTGCGGAACAGTAATACCCATTCTATCAAGCATATTTACAAGAGATTGCACGGTAAACTCTGTCTGCTGTTTGTCCCCTGAGCCATTTAAGCCCACTACTAAACCATAACCAAAAAGCTGGTTATCCCTAATACCTTGAACATCTGCTAAGTCACGGATTTTAACAGCTGCTGAAACATTTCCTGCTGTTAATAAAACCATAACCGCCATTACAGTTAAAATTAACTTTTTCATATCCTTCTTCTCCACAACAATTATTCACAATCTTTTTCTAGCAAACTCTGTGCCAAAATATGCCATATACTTTTTATAATTTATTTATATTGCATTTTATATGCCAAAAAGGATAAATTTATAGCTTTTTTAAAGAAATATTTAAGGTATTTTATTGTTTGGTATTTTATTGTTTATGTTATATTATATTTGTGGGGGAAATAATAATATTTCCTAGCTTCCTACAAAATCTACAAACTGGCAGGGTTTTCCTTTTTCTTCTATTAACCGCCCCTGCTCTTTTTTATACTTCATTAAGTTATTGTTTAGTGGCAGAACTAATATGCCCCCTTCTTTTAACTGCTCTACTAAGCTTTGTGGTAATTTTTTAGCCCCAGCTGAAGCTATTATTTTATCATATGGACCGTGTTCCTGCCAGCCTTTGCCGCCATCATCTACCTTTAAACTTACATTTGTAATGCGAAGTGATTTTATAGTGGTGCGGGCTTTTTCCATTAGTTTTGGTAAAAGCTCTATGGCATATACATGGTTTGTTAGGCGAGATAATAATGCTGTTACAAACCCACTGCCTGAGCCTATCTCTAATATATTATCACTTTTTTTAAGCTCTAACATTTTAAGCATTGTGGCAACAGTGGTAACTTGAGATATAGTCTGCCCCATACCAATAGGCAGTGCCTTATCTTCATATGCTTTTTGCTTCATGCCCTCATCTACAAATAATACCCTTGGTATATCTGTAAAAGCCTGTATTATGTCTTTATCACTTTCACAGGCTGGGGCTACTATATCTTCTAAAAAATGTTTCGGTGTTTTTATAATCATTGCAGCACTTGTGTTCCTATACCTGAATCTGTAAATATTTCAAGCAGTATAGAATGTTTTATTCTGCCATCTATTATATGGGCTTTGCTTACCCCTGCTTTTACTGCATCCACTGCACAGTCTATTTTTGGTATCATGCCACCTGTTAATGTGCCGTCTTTTTTCATACTTTCTGCATCTTCTGGGCGGATAGTAGATATTCTGTTTCCTGCCTTATCTTTTACCCCATCTACATCTGTTAAAAGCATAAGTTTTTCTGCCTTTAATGCTGAAGCAATGCTTCCTGCTGCTAAATCTGCATTAATATTATATGGCTCATAGTTTTCACTTATTCCTACTGGGGCTATAACTGGTATAAAATTACCCATTACATTTTCTATGATTTTTGTATTAACTGATTCTACTTCACCTACTAAACCAATATCAATACGCTGTAAAACTCCCTTTTCATCTGCTGCATCAACATACAATTTTTTTGCTTTTATTAAGTTGCCATCTCTGCCGGAAAAACCAACAGCACTGCCACCTGCTTTATTTATAAGGCTTACTATTTCTTTATTAATTTTGCCTGCTAAAGTCATCTCCACTATTTCCATACTGGCAGCATCTGTTACCCGCATACCTGAAATAAACTCGCTTTGAATATCAAGCCTTTTTAAAAATGAGCCAATTTGCGGACCACCACCGTGAACTATTACAGGGTTTATGCCAACATATTTAAGCAGTGTAATATCTTGAGCAAAGCTGTATTTTAGCTCATCATTTTCCATGGCATGGCCGCCGTATTTTATTACAAATGTTTTACCTGCAAATTTTTTAATATAAGGCAGGGATTCTATTAATATGGAAGCCTTTTCTATTACATCTTTCATTTTATCACCTTTTTTATTTATAACGCACTACAAAAGCACCGCTGTATTCATATAATTCTGTATTTACTGCATTTTCTGCCTGTTCTTTTGAAGAATAGCCTGTTACCCAAACCCTGCTCCATTCAACACCTTTTGCATAGCCTTTTGAAATAACTGCCCTGTTTCCAAATTTAGATGCCATTCTTTTTGCATTTTCTTCCACAGAAAAAGCACCTATCTGCACTGCAAAATTGCCACTATCTATATTTACTGCCTGCCCATGGCTAACATAACAGTCTGGGTCTTCTGATAATACAGATACCCGTACTTTTGCTGTGCCTTTATCTATCATACCTAATCTTCTTGCACCTGTTTCTGTTAAATCTATTATTCTACCTTTAGAGTATGGGCCTCTATCGTTTACCCTTACTACTATACTTTTGCCGTTTTCAAGATTTTCTACTTTCACCAGTGTGGGAAGTGGTAATGTTTTATGGGCTGCTGTCATGGCTTTTTGGTTATACCGCTCGCCATTGGCTGTTAATTTTCCATGAAAACCAGGGCCATACCAGGAAGCAATACCTACTTCGCTGTAACCATCTGCACTTTCCATTGGGTAATATGTTACACCGTTTATTTTATAAGGCTTGCCTATTTTTTTAGGTCCAGGGGCTGCAACAGCTTTACATTTTCCAGTGGAAGAAACTGCTGCATTTATTTCCACAGGTGCTTCTTGGAAAAAACCATCATCAGAATATTCTTTACCACCTTGGCTTACACCGCCATTATTTTCATAGTTTTTTGCATATTCATCTGAATTATAAACCTGGTAACTTCTGTCACCTTGAGAAAGCTGATAATTAGATGTGGCTTCATCTGGAAAATAATCTTCATAACTTTTAACTGAAACTTCTGAAAAACTACCACAGCCCTGCAGGGTAGCAATAAAAATGAATAGTATAAATGTATATGTTTTCTTCATTATTGTATTATACCTTAAATTATATTACATGAAAATTATTCTGCATCAAGTATTTCACACTTAAAAGTGCCATTTTCTACTATAAGCTCTGCATATGTGCCATACTTTAAACTTCTATTTAATGATGTAGAGCCTGGGTTTATAAACCATACACCTTCTATTTCTTCATTAACTGGCACATGGGTATGACCAAAAATAATTATGGTAGGGTCTTCTTCGCTGAAAGTGTAATAAAGCCTGTCTATAACATTATTATAGTTGCCTGTGCCGTGGTTTATACCCACCTTTACACCTTCAATATCTACAACCAGCTGTAAAGGAAGTTTTGAGCCAATATCACAATTTCCTTTAATCGCATATAAACACTTGCAGATATCTTCTAACTCGTCTATAAAATTAAGAGTATCAGCATCGCCTGCATGTATTACAATATCGGCTTCCTTAATCTTATTTATAAGGTTATCTGAAAGCCTTTCTACACTTGCTGTATGTGTGTCTGATATTATTATTACTTTAGTCATTTTCTAATATATAACGGGGATTATAAAAATGTCAACAATTTCAAAAGAGATTTTAAAAAAAAATATTCCTTTTTTTCACATACTTTTTAATATTGAAAAAGAATGTAACTGTAAAATATATTTAGTGGGAGGCTGCCTGCGTGATATTATATTAAACCATAATATTTCTGATATTGATATAACAGCTGAAAATATAGACTATAAAACACTTGCAAAAAAGCTAGGCAAATATTTAAAAACATACCCTGTGCCATTTAAAGATAATATGAGGCTTATGAAAGATAACTTAATTATTGATGTTTCAAAATTAAGAGGTGAAAATATTTATGAAGATGTGCTAAAAAGAGATTTTACCATAAATAACCTTGCCTGCTCTTTAGATGGAGATATTATTGGCAGTATTGATGATTTAAATAATAAAGAAATAAAAATAGTAACAGATAGCTCTTTTACAGATGATGCCCTTCGTATAATTAGAGCTTTAAGGTTTGCTTCCACCCTTGGTTTTAATATTGATAAATACAGTCTGGAAAATGCATGTATTCATAAAAATTTATTAAAAACAACTGCAAAAGAAAGAGTATTAGAAGAGTTTAGAAAAATGTTTAAAGGGCAAAACCTTTTATATGCTTTAAATATTATAAAAGAATATAATATATTATCTCCACTTTTAAATACTGATTTAATAGATAATAAAAAGCTTATTAAAGCAAAAGAAAAAACAAGTGATTTTCACCTTTTACTTTACCTTTGGGTAAAAGATATTGGTTTTATAAATTACCTTAATCTGCAGGGGCAGGAAATGAAAAATATTAAACTGTATTTATCTCTTGATTATAATACTATTAAAAACTACTCTTTTGACGAGCTTTTATATTTTGCCTTTAAAAATGCAAAACTAATTGAAAATATTGCCATAATTTTTGAATATGATTTTAATGATATATCTTTATCTCATAACTTATTATCTGCCTATAAAAGCCTTGATTTTAATAATACAATACATGTAAATGGCAGCCTTTTACAGTATTTAGGCTTTAAGCCTTCCCCTTTATTTTCCACTATTTTAGATGAAACTTCTTTTTTACTTGCAATTAATAAACTAAATAGTGATAATATAGCAGATTACATTACAAATAAATGGGGGCTTAAATGAAATTTATTCGCTATAAATTAGATAAAACAGAATACAGGGGTATACTAGACGGTGAAATTATAAAACGCATAAACGGCACAATTTTTCATGATTATTCCCTTACAAGTAATATTATACCATTAAAAGATGTAACAATACTTCCCCCAGTGCTTCCTTCTAAAATAATAGGCTTTCGTAAAAACTATAATGGCTCATCAAAAGATATTAGCCCACAAATGTTTTTAAAACCACCAACCACCGTTATTGCTTCAGGTGAAAATATAATACTTCCTAAAAATGTTGATGATGTGCGAATAGAAGGTGAAATAGCTGTAATTATAGGCAAAAAATGCAAAAATATTTCAGAATGCCATGCAGCAAACCATATATTAGGCTATACCATTGCAAATGATATTACAGCACCGCAGGAATCTGCTGATTTAACTGTTACCATAGGCAAATCTTATGACAGCTTTACTCCCTTAGGGCCATATATTAATACAGATTTAGATATTAGTAACCTTGAGATTACCACATATAAAAACGGTGAAATATGCCAGCATGGTTTTTCTAAAGATATGATATATGATATCTACTTTCAAGTTTCATTTATTTCCCATATAATGACATTAAACCCAGGTGATGTTATATTAACAGGCACACCTTCAAATTCTATACAAGTTCAAAATGATGATGTAATAAGTATAAAAATAGAAAACTTAGGCACTTTAGAAAATAAATGTATTAGGGAAAATAATGGGTAAAATAGAATGTGATATGTGCGGAGTATGCTGCATAGCTTACAGCATTTCTTCATTAAATAAAAAGGCCGGTGTTACTTGTAAAAATCTGCTTCCTAACGGTAAATGTGGTGATTATGAAAACAGACCTCAAGTATGCCGCGATTTTCAGGCAGATTATTTTTGCTACTTTTTATCATCTTTACCAAAAGATGAGCAGATAAGTATTATAAAAGAAATATATGGAGAATAATCATGCTTAAAAATATTGGCTTAACTGGAGGTATTGCCTGCGGTAAAAGCAAAGTGGCAGAAATATTTAATAACCTTGGTTTTTATACCATAGATTCTGATGATGTAAGCAGAAAAGTTATGGAAAAAGGCGAAATAGCATATAATAAAATAGTAAAATATTTTGGCAGTGATATTTTAGATGAAAATGGTAATATAATACGAAAAAAGCTTGGAAGTATTGTTTTTAGCAATAAAGAAAAATTAATAGTGCTGGAAGAAATAGTGCACCCTGCCATATTTGATTATGAAAAAAAACTTCGCTCCCAAATTTATGGCAAAGATGATAAAGCTGTTATTATAACCCATGCTGCAAAAATGATAGAAAGTGGCAGCTTTATCCATTATGATGCTTTAATTGTGGTTACAACAGATAAAAATATACAGATTAAGAGATTAATAAAAAGAGATAATATAACAAAAGAGCAGGCAGAAAATATATTAAATAACCAGTTAAGCCAGGAAGAAAGGCTTAAATATGCTAAATTTATAATAGATAATTCTAAAGATATTAATAATTTAACACTGGAAGTAAAAAGAGTATATAACCTAATAAACCAAATAAATTATGGCTTAAAGCATTGCTAGTTTTTAAGCCTTTATTTTATGGAAATATTTCTTTAAAGAATGATTTTTTCTTAACTTCTTTTTCTTCTATCTTTTTTTGTTCTTTTATTTCTTTTTTACTTTCCTGCCTTAAGCTATTACCGTTCATATTTTCTACTGGCAGTTCATGTAGTGATACAGATATTTCATTTACATCTATTTCTGCTATTTCTGAAAGTAAATTTTGCATTTCACTTATTAACCTTTTCTTTTGGCTGCTTGATATACTTGGTAAATCTATTGAAATATGTGCCATTTTATTTATCCTTTTTTAATAAGCTTATTTATCTTCTTATTACTTTTCTTGGTTTTGCAGTGCCATCACTTGGTTCTAATATTCCCCTTGCTTCCATGGTTTCCACTATTCTTGCAGCCCTGTTATAACCTATTTTAAAAACTCGCTGTATCATAGAAATAGAAGCTGTTCCTTTATCCATTACCAAATCTACTGCATCGTTATATAAAGCATCGGTTTCTTCATCATCTTCTTTGCCTGCACTGCCGCCTTCTTTTACTTCCTGCACCATTGCCATATTATATTCCGGCTTGCCGTATTCTGCCTGCAGGTATTCCACTATACCGCGAACTTCATCATCTGAAACAAAGGCACCGTGTATTCTTATGGCATCGCTTGTGCCTGGTGGTATAAAAAGGCTATCCCCCATACATAAAAGTGTATCTGCCCCGTTTTGGTCAATAATTACCCGTGAGTCATTTTTTTGGGAAACTTTAAATGAAAGACGAGCTGGCATATTAGCTTTTATAAGCCCTGTTATTACATTTGTTGTAGGCCTTTGGGTAGCTATAATTAAATGAATACCCACAGCACGAGCCATTTGAGCAATACGAGCAATACTCATTTCCACATCTTTTCCTGCTACCATCATAAGGTCTGCAAATTCATCTACTATTACCACTAAGTATGGCATTTTCTCTGCCATTTCATCATCTTTTATTAGTTCATTATAGCCGTCTAAATTTCTTACCTTTTTTTCTGCTAAAAGGGTATACCGCCTTGTCATCTCTGCCACCACATTTTTTAATACACTAGCTGCAAGGCGGGTATCTGTTACAACTGGTGCCATTAAGTGCGGTATTCCTTCATATATACTTAATTCCACCATTTTTGGGTCTATCATTATAAATTTTACTTCTTCAGGTGATGCTTTAAATAATATGGAGCAAATCATAGTATTAATACCCACAGATTTACCACTGCCTGTTGTGCCTGCCACCAGTAAGTGTGGCATCTTTTTAATATCAGACATATAAGGCTTGCCTATTACATCTTTTCCTAAAGCTACCGTTAATGGTGATTTTGAGTTTTTAAATTCTGGAGTTTTTAAAAGCTCTTTTATGGAAACCGACTGCCTGTTTTTATTTGGTATTTCTATACCTACTGCGTTTTTGCCTGGGATTGGTGCTATTATCCTTATAGATAATGCACTTAAGCTTAAAGCTAAATCACTTTCTAATGCTGCAATTTTTGAAACTCTTGTTCCAGCTGATGGCTCAAATTCAAACATGGTAACAACAGGCCCTGGCTGTATGGCTCTCACTGTGCCAGATACTCCAAAATCAAGCAGTTTTTCTGTTAAAAGCTCACCTTGAGCTTTCATTTCTTTTTCGCTTATTTGGGCTACTTTATTTTTACTATCCTGCAAAATACCAAGTGGTATATTATAGTTTGCAAATATTACAGCCTTAGCTTTTTCCATTTTTCTTATTTCTATATTTTCGCTGCTTTCTTCTTTTTCATTATAAGGCTCATCTATTTCTTCATAAGCCTGCCTTATTTCTATTTTTTCTTCTTTTGCTTCACTTTCTATTATTTCTTCTTTATTTTCTTTTATTTCTTCTGCCTGTTCTTTTACTTCTTCATAAGTATTTTCTGTCCTGCTGTTTTTTTCCTGGTCTATATCAATATCTATTATATTTCCTTCTTTTTTTATTTCATCACTGTTATTTGAAATAAACTGTATGTTTGATATAGCTTCAAGCTCATCTTTATCAAGCAGTTGTTCTGCCTGCTTATTTTCCCTTGAACTTAAAGCAATTGGTGTGTTTGTCTCTTTTTTAGCTATTCCAAAAAGTTTTTCTTTTATTTTTGTAAAAAAGCTATTTATTTTATTTTTAATGTCTTCTTCATCTATTTCTTCATGCTCACAAACTTCATATTCTTCACTTTCTTTTTTACTGCTAAATATGTTTTTTATTACAGCTATAAAAGCTTTTATATACTTAAATAAAACCCTAAAGCCATGCCCCATATCTGAAAAAGAAATGGAAAAAAGCAACATGCTAAAAGCTATTACTGCCACTAAAAATACTATTATACCACCTACTTTTCCCACAAGTGATTCTATAAAGCTGCTACCTATTGCCCCAAGGGTTGCTCCAGATGGCTGAGTAGTAAAATAAAAATCTATTCCACCTGCAAGCCCACTTATTATTGATAAGCTTATTATTATACCCATGCCGTATATAAAACCAAACACAGGGGACATCATAAAGGTTAAGCCTTTTTTATACCTGTATATTAATATAGATAAATATATTGATAAAAATGGAATAAACAGCGCAGTCCAACCAAAATAAAACCCTAAAAAACTTGCAATGTATGCACCAGTTTTGCCAAATAAGTTATCCAGCTTTTCATCGTTAAACCTGGAAAATTCAATATTTGCATAACCTGGGTCTGTTGAAGAATATGATACAAGGGATAAAAAGAAAAATACTGCCACAAGCCCAAAAAACAGCAAAAGAATATCAGATGATAAACTTTTATTTGTGCGGGCTCTTACGCTTTTTTCCACTTTTTCTTTTTTTATAGTGTTTTTGTTTTTTCTCATAAGAAAATTACCACTGCAAGCCCTAGCAATAAACAGTATATGGCAAATACTTTTAAGTTTGCTTTTCTTATAAACTCCATCATTATGCCTATTACTACTAAGCCTGATATAAAGGCTGCTATCATACCTGCACCATATGTTACAAGCATGGTGCTTTCAATAACCTGCACATCTTTTATCTGCAGTATCATAGCACCTAATATGGCAGGCACTGAAAGTAAAAATGAAAATTCTGCTGCTTCCTGCCTTTCTATACCTAATATTGTGCTTACTGCAATGGTTGTTCCGCTGCGAGAAATACCTGGAGTTACAGCAAGCCCTTGAGCAATACCTATAATTATACTGCGGGGAGTATCTATTTTATCTCTACCTTGGAAATGGTCTGAAATTACTAGTAAAATAGATGTTACAATTAAAGCATAGCCCACAAATATTATGGCACTAAAATAAACAAGTAAATATTTTTCAAATAAAAGCCCAATAATTGCAGTTGGAATTGAAGCTATTATTATACCCCATAAAAATCTTTTGTTTTCAAAATAATCTTTTTGGTATCTTTTTAAAAATATGCCAAAAAATGCTTTTATTATTAAAAACACCCTGTGCCTAAAATATATTAATACCACCATTAATGTGGCTACATGTAGCATTACATCAAACAATAAATCTATATCCTGCATACCAAGGGTGTATTTACCTATTGCTAAATGCCCAGAACTACTTACTGGTAAAAACTCTGTTAAACCCTGCAATATACCTAATATTACTGCTTCTATTATTGTCATTTACTAATTACCCCGCTTATGCACTTGTGTTTATTATTTTTATTATTGGTTTTTTCATAAATTTTTTTTTAAAAAATTTCTTTACTATTATTTCAGCATACTCTTTAAATGCTAAATCCTGCCCGTTTGTTTTATCTTCATTATAATTTATTAGGGAAAGTTTTAGCTCATGAATATATTCTTCCTTTAGTAAAAAGCCTTCTGTTTCTATGATTAAGTTGTTTTCTTCTATTGTTTTATTTTTCTCTGCCGTATTTACTACCATAACTATGCCATTTATTGCAAGTTTTTTTCTTAATTTTACCCTTTCTATATCCATTATTTCATTCATATTCAAATCTACATACATTTTTCCTGCTGGTATTTCTTCTACTTCCTGTAATTTTTTATTTTCAAATATTAACTTTTGCCCTGCTAAGAAAAATATAATATTTTCTTCCTTATACCCTTGGCTTTTTGCCATATCTATATGGGTTATTAAATGCTTTACTTCCCCATGTATAGGCACTACATAATTAGGCTTTAATATATTTAATAAAAGCCTGCAGTCTTCCATGGCAGCATGGCCTGAAACATGTATGGAAGCATCATCTGCAGTAATTACTCTGCCACCTTTTGCATATATATTATTTACTATCTCATTTATTCTGTGTTCGTTACCTGGTATTATTCTTGAAGAAAATATAAAAAGGTCGTTTTTTCTCACCTTTATATTTGAGTAATCATCTTCTGATATTTTGCTTATAACACTGGCTTTTTCCCCTTGAGAGCCTGTTGCTATAAATAGCAGCTTATCTTCATCATATTTTTCCATTTGTTTGCGGGAAAGTATATTACTATCATCTAGCTTTAATTTACCATATTTTCTTGCTGTATCAATATTTTTAAGTAATGATGAGCCTTCACAGACTATTTTTCTACCATAATTTTCTGCTATATTTATAACAGTATGTATTCTTTCAGTGTTAGATGCAAATGTGGTAAAAAATATACGCCCTTTATGGTTTTTAAATATATTATCTATACTTTCCACCACCTGTTTTTCCCCTTTTGTAAACCCTTTTTTCAATACATTTGTAGAATCAGCTAAAAGGCAGTCTATACCTTCTTCCCCTATTTTAATAAATTCATTTATAGGAAAAGGGCAGGATGTAACAGGTGATAAATCTATTTTATAATCAGACATATGAAAAAAACTCATATGGTTTTCTATTTTGATTTTTAAGCCGTATGCTCCGTGTATTGAATGGCTTATGGGGTATGGTGTTACTTCAAAATCACCCCATTCAAAAGGTTTAAAATCATCATAATATACTTTATCTGCATTTATATTATATTCTTTTAACTTTTTCTCTATTAAATCATAAGTATATCTATTAGATGCAATAATTATTTCAGGGTGGCTTTTAAGTAAAAAACTAATTGCACCTATATGGTCTTCATGACCATGGGTTACTACAAGTAGTTTTTCTTTTTCTTTTATGATTTCTAAATATGAAAAATTTGGGATAATAAGGTCTAGCCCTGGGTCATCAATATTAGTAAATTTTACCCCACAGTCTACTATTACTGCATATCTATCTGTTTCATAGATATACATATTCATCCCTATTTCACCAGCTCCACCCAGGCTGGAAACAGATATTTTCATTAAGCTCCCTTAATTATTAAAGATGTTGCAAGTGCTGCTATGCCTTCCCCTCTGCCTGTAAAGCCCATTTTTTCTGTTGTGGTGGCTTTTATGGTTATGGAGGTTGTTTTTATACCCATAATCTCTGCTAAAACCCTTTGCATTTCTGGTATATATGGTGCAAGCTTTGGTTCTTGAGCTATTACCTCTGCATCAATATGAGATATTCGCCAGTCATCGTAGTATATCATTTCTGAAACTTTTGCCAGTAATATTTTAGAGTCTATATCTTTATACTCATCTTCACTGTCTGGAAAAAGCATACCAATATCTTTACCAAAGGCAGGGCCTGCTAAACTATCTATTATAGCATGTGTTAATACATCTGCATCACTGTGGCCTAAAAGCCCTTTATCATGGGGCACTTCTATGCCGCCAAGTATTAACTTTCTGGAGCTGTCAAACCTGTGGGAATCAAACCCTATGCCGCATTTAATATCCATAGCTTCCCCTGCTTATTCTTCCATATTTTTTTCTGGTTTTAATATATATACTACTTTTTTTCCTTTAAATATTTCTGCTGCTTTAAGTAAATCTTCTTTTTCTATATGTTTTAAAATATCTACATATTTTTCATAATAGTCTGAGCCAAGGCCCACAGTTTCAAAAAATGCCATGTTCCAGGCAAGACTGCCGTTGGACTGGGTTTCCATAAGTGTAGAGCCAAGTATAGACTTTTTAGCCTTTTCTATTTCCTGCTCTGTTATAGTTTTATCTAGATTTAAGTTTATTTCTTCTATTTTATTAATAGCAGAATCTACATTTTTATAATCTAAGCCCATAGATATAAAAAACCTGGATGAGCAAAAGCGGGAAGGATATCCTGCACCAACAGCATAAGCATAGCTTGAGTTTTTGCGTATTTCTGTAAAATACCTTGAACTCATACCGCCACCTAATATATCAGTTAATACTTTTAATGCTGCATAATCTTTGCTTTTTGCTTCCGGTGCATTATAACC
The DNA here is from genome assembly GCA_945929285.1 of uncultured Mucispirillum sp. GTDB lineage: Bacteria > Chrysiogenota > Deferribacteres > Deferribacterales > Mucispirillaceae > Mucispirillum. Next base: position 6,406 of record CAMEOC010000001.1, on the reverse strand, counting down.
AATATATACTTTTGCCTGCTGTATTCTTGTATCTACTACTTCCTGCCTTTTATCTTCTAAAATAAAGCTGTTTTCACAGTTATATGCAAAAGGGCTGCCCTTTTCTAATTTTGAAAGGATAACTTTTACTTTATTTTCTAAATCATCTTTAAAATTACCTGCAATTACTGCCACAATATAAGATGATTTCATATTATCTTTATAATATGCTTTTATATCTTCATACTTTATGTTTTCAACTGTGTTTTCAACCCCTTCAAGTGGCATTGCATAAGGCATACCTGCAAAAGCTAAAGCCATAAAACCGTTTTGTGCTATTAAGTTTGGGTTATCCAGGGAAGTTTTAAGCTCGTCTATATGCTGGTATTTTTCCCTTTCAAAAATATCCTGCTTAAATTCTGGGTTTACTAAAAACTGCTCAAAATCTGTATATACTTTTTCAATTTCACTGCTTGGCACAGAAAGCCTTATTTCAAGAGCAAAAGGGGAAACTTTTGCACTAATATTTCCACCGTAAAACTCAACAGTTTCTAATATCTTATTACTTTTTACCCATACACGAGAAAAAAGTGTGCCTATGCCGTTATTTTCACTGTTTTCTGCAAAAAGCCCGCCTTTTACCATTAATTGTATAGTTATGGTTTTTGTAAAATCTCTTTTATTTGTAACAAGGGTTGCACCTAAATTATTTTCTATCATTTTGCTTTTCTCCGAAAGAAATACCATTACTGTCATATTTGCAAGCACTAGAAGCACTATTACTATGATTAAGATTTTTAGTTTACTCATCATTATTCCTTAATACTAACTTTTCTTCCTTTAACAGTTACTTTTCCTTCTGCTATTTTTGCCACAGCTTCAGAATATGCAATATGTTCCTGCTCTAATATTCTTGCTGATAGTGTTTCTTCAGTATCATTATCATATACTGGCACTACTTTTTGTAGTATTATAGCACCGCTATCCATTCCACCATCTACAAAATGCACCGTGCAGCCGCTAAATTTCACGCCATATTCTAGTGCCTGCTGTTGTGCATGAAGTCCTTTAAAAGAAGGCAGTAATGCAGGGTGGATATTTATTATTTTATTTTCGTATTCATTAATTAATTCTTCTGTAACTATCCGCATATAGCCTGCAAGGCATATTAAGTCAATATTATATGGCTTTAATGACTGCACTATAAGCCTGTCGTATTCCTGCCTGTTTTTATAATCTTTAGAAGGAATACATATATAAGGTATATTTTCTTTTTTTGCATACTCTAAGCCTTTTGCATCTTCTTTATTGGAAAACACCACACTTATTTCTGCATTTTTTATGTTACCCTTTTTTATGTTTTCATATAGAGCTGTAAAGTTACTGCCTCTACCTGAAATAAAAACTGCTATTTTAGTCAAAATCTATTCCTTTTATTTTAACATCGTTATTACCTTTGCAGGTTTTTCCTATTACAAAAGCTTTTTCGCCTTTTTCTGCTGCTGCTTTTATAACATTTTCTTTATCTTTTTCATCTACCACAAATATATAGCCTACACCCATGTTAAATACACGGTAAAGCTCGTGCTTATCTATATCTGAAACTTCTGTAAACCTTTTAATAACTTTTGGCATCTCCACTTCAGATATATCTATTTCACAAGCTATATCTTTTGGTAATACCCTAGGTATATTATCGTAAAAGCCACCGCCTGTAATATGCACCATACCTTTTACATCTACTTTACTTGTTACATGCTGCACAACAGAAGAATATATTTTTGTAGGTGTAAGTAAAGCCTCAGCCACTGTTACATCATCATAAAATATATCACTTGCTTTATAGTTTAAGTCATTAAATAAAATATTTCTTAATAAAGAATAGCCGTTGCTGTGAAAGCCTGAGCTTGATAAGCCTATTATCACATCACCTTCTTTTATATTTGAGCCGTCTATTATTTTCTTTTTATCTATAATACCTACTGCAAAGCCTGCTAAATCAAAATCTTTATTGGCATAAAGCCCTGGCATTTCTGCTGTTTCTCCACCAAGTAATGCACATCCTGCCTGCCTGCAGCCTTCGCTTACCCCTAATACTACATCTTTCATAGTTTCAGGCACAAGTGTTCCCACTGCCACATAGTCTAAGAAAAATAAAGGTTTAGCACCTGTTACCAGTAAATCGTTTACACTCATGGCAACTAAATCAATACCTACGGTATCATATTTTTCGCTCATTAAGGCAACTTTTAGTTTTGTGCCAACACCATCAGCCCCTGAAACCAGCACTGGTTCTTCCATATCTTTAAATTCTGCCAGGCTAAAAAGCCCTGCAAAACCACCAATACCGCCTATAACACCATTTATTTTTGTGCTTTCCACTGAAGATTTTATTAATGAAACAAACCTGTTGCCCTCATCAATATTTACTCCACTTTGTCTGTAACCTGTTTTTTGAGTTTCGCCGTGTCTACTCATCGTTTTTCAACCTTTCTATTTCTTCTTTAATATATTTTTCTGCAATTGCAGGCACAATATTTCTAACAATATCTTTCATATTGGCAGCAATCACTTCTTTTACCGCTTCTTCTAAAAAGCATTTATCTATGGCATTGCCAAGCATACTCATAATTTCATCTCTGCTAATGGTAACAGTTATACCGCCAAACCTGCCTTCTGTTTCCTGCTTATATTCTTGAGCCTCTTTCACTTCTGATGCTGCTTTTTCATTAGGCTCTATTACAGCAGGAGCTTGCTCCATTACAGGTTTTTCTGGTATAATATTATCTTCTGATATTTTATTATCTTCTAGTATAACATTATCTTCCTGTATAGCATTGTCTTCTAGGCTAATTTCTTCTATTGCAGCACTTTCTTCTGCTTCTAAATCTTCTGCCATATTTTCAGCCACATTATCTTCTGCTGTTTCTTCTGCTATATTATCTGCAAATAAATCTTCATTTTCTAAAGCTTCTTCTGAACTTTCTACCTGATCTAAGCTTTCATTAAGATTTTCTTCTGCAAATAAATCATTAACTTCTGCATTTTCCTTTTCTTCTTCCATATTTTCTACAGGTTCTTCTATATTTATTTCACTTTCTGTATTTTCAAATAATTCATTATTATCTACGGTACTTTCTTCCTGCATAAAATCAAGGTTTATTTCTTCATTTTCATTTTCTGCCACATTTATATCAATATTTTCTTCCTGTGGCATTTCGTCTAATAATGAAATATTTTCCAGCTCATTTTCTTCCTGGGCTTCTTCCACTGCATTTTCTTCAACTGTTTCTTCAAGGTTTTCATCTACTTTTTCAAATACTTCTTCATTTTCTATATTATTTATTCTTTCTTCCATATTTGGAGCATCGCTTAACCAGTCATCATCTTCAAAAAGCGGTGTTACTTCTTCCTGCTTTTCTTCCTGTTCTTCTATAACTGGCTCATCTATTAAAGCCATTTCTGCAGTTTGTTCTTCCATATTTTCTGTTTCTTCTGCCTGCATTTCTTCATTAAATAAAGTTTCTTCTAATGGCTCATTTATATTTTCTTCTTCTGCCATATTAATTAGAGCAGGTTCTTCTACTACTGGTTTTTCTTCTACTTCTGTAATATTTCCTAAACCTAAATCTAACGGTTCTTCTGCTGTATTTTCTTCTGTTTCTTCTACTGCTTGATTTTCAGAAAGAGTTCGCTCCTGCACTTTTTCTTCCTCATCTGGAAAATCTGGAAATTCCTGCAGCATTTCTTCCCCATCATTATCAACAGGGGCTAAGTTTTCCTGCATAAGATAATCATCAGAAATAGTAGCAGCATCGTCAATATCTGGTAATATTGGGCTATGCACTGCCTGCATTTTATCTGGCATTTCTATTTCATCTTCTACTGCTGCTTCCTGTTCTTCTGCCATAATATTATTATCTTCTATGGTATTATCATCTGCCATAGTATTTATATTTTCTAATGTATTATCTTCTTCTTTTGTATTTTCTTCTGCCACTGCATTATTATCAAATACAATATTATCTCCTGCTATATCATCTTCTAATGTATTATCAATTGATTCTTCTTCCACAGCTTCTACTTTTTTTTTTTTTGTTTTTTTTATTAAATCATTTTCTACTGCATTTTCTGCTATTTCTGCTTCATCTTCTATTATAGGCAGCTGCACTTCTTCTGTTTCTTCTTCTATATTTGCAGAAGCTTCTTCTGCTTGTTCTATATTTTCTAAATCTTCGCTTTTACTAACTTCTAATGGCTCATCAAGCTCTATACTGCTAAGGGGTAAATCATCTTCTGCTTTATGGGCTCCGTCATCTTCATGATCTTCATCTTCTTCTAAATCATGCAGGCTAACCATGTTGTTAACTGCTGTTAGTGTGCTGTCATCTGTTTCTATGTTTATTTCTTCTTTTTTTGTTTCTTCTTCTAACTGATTTTCCATTACTGGCGCACTTTCTTCTTGTGGTTCTTCTATATTTTCCACATTTTCTGCTTTCCCAGCTTTTTCCACCTGGTCCATATCTTCCACATAGCCAGCTTCTGTTAAATCATCTAAAGCTACTTCTTCTAAGTTTTCTAAATATTCTTCTTTTGTAATGCCTTCTGTGGCTTCTGCTGTTTTTACAAGGTTGTTTGCAGGAAGAAAATCATCGTTATCTCTAGCAAAATCTGCCTCAGCAATACGCTCTACTATACCTGCAGGCATCATATCCACATCAGATGAAAGTTTTTCATTTAATGACTGGGAATCAAATGGTTTTACTAAATAGTCATCTGCTTGAGATTTTTCTAAATCTGTTTCATCAAATCTATCAAAAGCACCTACAAGTAATATAATACTTGCATTTTTTTGCTGTTGTTTTAACTCTGAAATATATTCGGATATAATTATATTATCTAGTTTGTTATCAAGTAATATGTAGTCAAACTGCTCAGCCTGTATTTTTAATGCTGCATCTTCTTTTGAAAATACTTTAACAATATCATACCTGTCAAAATCAATTGAAAGATCTATTACTCGGTGGATTGTAACACTATCATCAATAAGAAGTACTTTACTTTTCATATATGACCTCAAAGAAATATTATAAGTTATATTAACATAACATTATATAATAAAAAAAGCAAATTTTATTTATTAAATTATTTGATTTTACTAATATTTCTACTTAATTTTAAGAAAGGCTTTATTACTATACCCTTTTTATATACATAGCATCTCCATAGCTGAAAAATTTATAGTTTTCTTCTATGGCTTTTTTGTAGGCTTCCATAATTAAATCATAGCCACCTAAAGCAGAAACCATGGCTAAAAGTGTTGATTTTGGCAGGTGAAAATTTGTTATCATATTATCTACTACTTTAAATTTATATGGCTCAAGTATATATATCTGGGAAAACTGCTCCCCGGCTTTTACTATGCCCCTTTCATCTGCTGCAGTTTCCAGTGCACGCACACTGGTAGAGCCTACTGCTGTTAATTTTTTACCTTGGGATTTATACATATTTATTAAATCTGCTGATTCTTCAGATATATAATAGCGTTCCTTATGCATAATATGGTCTTCCATATATTCTGTTTTTACAGGCCTAAATGTGCCTATACCCACATCTAAAGTTAACTCTATTATATTTACACCTTTATTTTTTAAACTTTCTAATAACTCATTTGTAAAATGAAGGCCTGCAGTAGGTGCTGCGCAGGATGTAATATTTTTTGCATATACTGTTTGGTAATCCTGCTTATCCTTTACTGTATCGTTTCTTTCTATGTATGGTGGAAGTGGCACATGGCCAATATCTTCCATTATTTTTTCTATGGATGCACAGCTTTTTATTAGCCACTGGCCTTCATCTAGCTTTTCCTGCAGTGTAAAAACATAATCTCCAGATAATAGTGCATCTCCTACTTTCATTTTACCGCGAACAAGGCCATGAAAATGGTTTACATCTATTATATTTGTAACAAATATTTCACTTTTGCCACCTGTTACTTTTTGTGCATGTATTCTTGCATTTCTTACTTTTGTATTATTTACCACAAGGAAAGTTTTTTCATCTAGCAAATCATAAATATTTGAAAATATATGGTGAGATATGGTTTTATTTATAACATCTACCATCATAAGGCGGCACTTATCCCGCTTTTCAGCAGGATAAAGTGCTATTAATTCTTTTGGAAGTTCATAGTCAAATTTATTTATTGAAGTTGGCATTATTTTGCATTCTTTGCTATGAATTTTTTAAGGCTTTCTGCATCTGGGTCAAGCCTTTCAGAGCGTTTTTGCCTTTCTTCCAGGTTTAAAAGCCCAGATGGTGCTTCTGGCCATACTCCTAATACTTCATGTATTACATCTGGAAATTTTGCAGGGTGTGCAGTTGCAAGGCATACTGTATTTTCTGCCACTATTTCCATTTGTTCAGC